>CAZLGN010000027.1:0-15040 GCA_964558865.1 uncultured Methylomagnum sp. | reverse complement strand
ATAGTATTTTCTTTTTTTAAATGAGCTAATTGAAGGGCAAGTTTAACAAATCTTTTGCTAAAACCGTGATTTTTTGTAGCCCGTTTCTAAAGAGACGGGCGATTTTATCGCTAAATCTGATAAATCCCTTTTGTTCGTAAAAATCGTAATAATAATCCTGCATTTAACATTGCCGCTAACGCCGTTGCTAGCGCAATGCCAACGTGTGCGAATGGAATCACTAACAGCGCACTAAAAATCAAATTCGCCGCAACGGAATACCACGCATAATGCACCGCAACGGCGTGAGTATGACGAGTTGTAAAAGCGGGCGTTAACACTTTAATCGCTAAAAATCCTACCAATCCCAGCGCGTAACCTTGCAAACTTTGTGCTGACGCATGAACGTCGTGCGCGGTAAATTCTGCTGATTCAAATAACAAACTCAAAATGGGTTCTGCTAAAAAAACCAAACCAATGGAAGCGGGAACACCTAATAAAACGACCCAACGCAAACCCCAATTTATTGTCGCAGAAAATTGTGGTGCATCGTTCAAGGTGTGACTTTTTGCCAATTTTGGCAGCATTACTGTTGCTAACGCTGAACCCACAATTCCAATCGGAAATTCCAATAATCGGTCAGCGTAATACAACCATGAAACACTACCCGTCGTTAAAAATGACGCAACAAACGTGTTAATTATCAAATTGATTTGTGTGGCAGACGTGGCAAATAGCGTCGGCAATAAATTTTTCATTACTCTTTTTACAATGGAATCCTGAAAATCGAGTTGGAAACGCGGTAATAAATTCAATCGCCACAATGCGGGGACTTGAAACGCAAATTGTAAAATTCCGCCAATTAGAACACCGAATGCCAAAGCAATAATTGGCTCTGAAAAATAGGGAGAGAGCCAAAGCGTCGCGCCTATCATTGACAAATTCAGCAACGCAGGCGTAAAAGCGGGAATCGCAAATTTCGTGTGTGCATTCAAAATACTGCCCATAAATGCCACCAGCGTAATGAAAAAACCGTAAGGCAACATAATTTGTAAAAGACGTGTCGCTAAAATATGTTGTTCACTTTGCCACTCAAAACCCGCCGCACATAGCGTAATCAAAAGCGGCGCAACGATAATTCCAATTAGCGTCAACGCCGCGAGTAATAATGCTAAATGTCCCGCGATTTTATTGATGATTTGTGGAAGATTTGAATTTTTGTGTTCACTTAAAATTGGTACGAAGGCTTGTGAAAATCCACCTTCAGCAAACAAACGGCGTAGCAAATTTGGAAATCGAAAGGCGGCAAAAAACGCATCGCTCGCGGCATTAACACCAAAATAATGGGCAATTAGCATATCTCGCACAAAACCAAGCACACGCGAAAATAAGGTTAAACTGCTAACGACCAAAGTCGATTTTGAAAGTGTTTTACTCAAAAGTTACGTCGCCTGAAAGTGTTTAAAAAGCCGTTAAATGATTGACAATCATAGCATTTAGCAACATAATTCGCGCCTTTCAAATCCTTTTAAAATTAACTTCTCAGAGACATCATGGCTAATTCACCCCAAGCAAAAAAACGTGCAAGACAAGCAGAAAATAACCGCATTCGTAATAGCAGTCAGCGTAGTAAATTACGCACTTTTGTCAAAAAAGTGTTAGTTGCGATTAAAGCTGGCGATAAAACAGAAGCGATTACAGCTTTCAGAACAGCTGAATCATTGTTAGATTCATCTGTGAACAAAGGCATCATTCATAAAAATAAAGCGGCACGCGGTAAAAGCCGTTTAAATGCAAAAGTTAGATTGATGCCAGGTTTGCCACTTACACAATCACCAAAAAAAGCCTAAATACAAATCTGTAGAGGCGTTGCGGTGCAACGTCTCCAGAGAGAACAAAAAACCTATCTCTTAGCCGCTTGCGGCTTTTTCTTTTTAAAAAAAAAAAAAAAATCATGAACGAAATCGACTGGACTCAATACGCTTTAGAAACCCAAGCCATTCGAGCGTGGCAACATCGTACTCACGAAGACGAACACAGTATGCCGATTTTTATGACTTCGAGTTATGTGTTCAAAAGTGCGGCGGATGCGGCGGCACGTTTCACAGGTCAGCAAGCGGGTAACATTTATTCTCGTTTCACAAATCCAACCGTCGCCGCATTTCAAGACCGTTTGGCTTTAATGGAAAAAGGCGAGCGTTGTTTGGCATTTTCGTCTGGTATGGCAGCGATTATGGCGGTGGGAATGGGCTTATTGAAAGCAGGCGACCACGTTGTGTGTTCACGCGGTGTATTTGGCAACACGGTTTTGATGTTCCAAAGTTATTTTGGCAAATTTGGAGTGGAAACGGATTTTGTGGATTTGACTGATGTCAGCGCATGGGAAGTGGCAATTAAACCGAATACGCGCTTTTTGTTTTTAGAAACGCCCTCGAATCCATTGATTGAAATTGCGGATATTCGCGCGTTAGCTGAGGTGGCACACGCACATAATTGTTTATTGATTGTCGATAATTGTTTTTGTACGCCAGCGTTGCAAAAACCGTTGGAATTAGGCGCGGATATTGTTGTGCATTCGGCAACAAAATATATCGATGGGCAAGGACGTTGTGTCGGTGGCGCGGTGGTAGCGAGTGACGAAATTATTGAAAAATACATTTACCCGTATTTGCGAACAGGTGGAGCGACGATGAGCGCGTTTAATGCGTGGGTATTTTTGGGCGGTTTAGAAACACTTGCGGTACGAATGAAAGCACATTGCGATAATGCGACCGCGTTGGCGTTGTGGCTGGCAGAACAACCTGCAATTTCAAAAGTCAATTATCCCGCGTTGAAAACGCACCCGCAGCATGAACTCGCAAAATCACAGCAAAGCCATTTCGGCGGCGTAGTGAGTTTTGAAGTGCAAGGCGGAAAAGAAGCCGCGTGGCGATTGATTGATTCGACAAAAATGTTGTCGATTACCGCAAATTTAGGTGATGTCAAAACCACTATCACCCATCCTGCCACAACAACGCACGGTCGTTTAACGCCCGAAGCGCGGGCGTTGGCAGGGATTAACGATAATTTAGTGAGAATTTCGGTGGGCTTAGAAGCGATTGACGATATTAAAGCGGATTTAGCGCGTGGATTAAATCACGCTTAGTTTTGCGTTTTAAATAATTTATCGAAAAAATTGTGTATCACCAAAGCCAATAAAATCAGCGTTGTGCCGATGATAATTTGTAATGTCATCGGTTCATAATTTGCGTAATGTCCCAACCAAAGCGCAAGTACAGGCGAAGCAAGTGTTACCAACGAAACTTGTGTGGCAGAACGCTGCGACAGCAAGTAGTAATACAATAAAAAGCCCGCAGGCGTAGCAATTACGCCTAGATACAACACGGAAAGCAGCGTTGTAAGCGAAAATTGCATCGGAATATGTCCATCAAATGTATCCCACGTTGCAAAATAAAGCGGCATTGCCAATAACAAGCCGCCTGTGACTTGCGCTAAAACGGGCAATTGAGCGCGAATCCGTTTAATTCCAACCGCGCTAATTGCTTGCAAGGAAATTGAAGCCAACACACCGATAATTCCCAACATTGCCGTTGAACTCAATTCACCCGCTGAACTGAACATAATGCCTAAACCCGCAATACCGATAACGTAAGACAGTATTTTTCCTATCGTCAAACTTCGTTCTTGTAACCAAATTGCCGCGAAAATAGCGGTTACTAAAGGCGTTAAACCACTGATGACTGAAATCCAACCCGACGGAATAAATTGTGCCGCCCAATAAACAACCGACATCGCGCCATAAATTTGTATCGCGACAGCGACATAAGTTAAAAGGGCGGAACGTGTCCACGGCAAACGTTTTTTGAAAAGTAACAACAGTAAAATCATACACGCTGTGCCAACTGTCATGCGTGCGGTAACGCCCCACAACACACCCATTCCGTCTACGCTCCATTTAATCGCTAATGGTGTGGTTGCCCACAACAAAACCATTCCCAAATAAGCTAAAAAAACTCGCATTATTTAAAGTGAGTAATGCTTTTAAGCTACGAGAGTAGATTGCACAGGCGGAACACCCACAATTGTGAGTCCCATATCCTGAAGCATTGCGACATCTAGTGGCGATATAGTTCGTGTTTCCCCTTTTCCCAACGAATCAGACATCAAATCATTAGCAAATGCGACGTGATAGTAAGCCGAACCGTCACCCGCCTCGATTGAAACTAATGGCACAGGATTATTTCCGTTTGCGGCTTTCGCGTGACTGCCTGTAAATACAGGTAAATTATTTTGCATCATAACCAAACTATCGAAAGGCGATTGTTCGTCGCTCATTGTTCCAAGATTTCCTGTAAATGCCATGCCATGCAAAATTTCGTGTGTGAGAATACTGGTCAAATCATACTGATTCGCAGAAGGTGTGCCATCAAATGACATTTGATTAAGATTAGCGAGGTTGATATAAATCGTTGCATCTGCGCCAGTATATGAATTTACCCCCGAAATAGATTCCGCAATAAAAGTGGTTGTGTTTTGCGTCGCACCCTTTTCATTCGCCACTCGAATCATCGTTCCATTACTTTCCGCTAGGGTTTCGTCTGGGGCTTGTTCAGTCAAAATTTGAAGATTAAAAGTAATTTTCGAACTGACATACTTGCCGATATTCTCCAAAGCCGTTTTCACATTGGCTTCTACATTGGCAAGATTGCTTCCTAAATTCGAGCCACTAAAATCAACAGAATAGGGAAGATTTGTACCGCCCGAAATGGTCGTTGGTATTGCGGGTGCAGTCGGATCGCTAACCGCTATTCCCCAGTAATTCCAACTACCAAACGAATCCAAAATTTCCCATGATGCCGTCAGCGTTTTGTCTGCAAATTGAATTTTTGTACCTGACGCGGCAGTATTTACATGGATAAAGGCAGTGTCGTTGCCTGTAGCGGTGTTAGTCACAATCACAAAATCGTCTTCCGTGTTGTAAGAATAGTTACTTGAATTACCATCAAGCACCACCGTTTCGACAGCATTGAAAATTTCAACGCCCGTTATATTTTTTCCAAGCGTGACTTTTTCTTGCCCAGAATTACCATAAACCAATAAGTCATTTGTCGCAGCGGTGAAATTTTGATTTTTATTCAACAGAATTTCGGACAAGTTAAAAATACCATTTCCCGAATTATCCAGCGAAACCGTGCCAATCGCATTGTCAAAATTTAACGTTTCGCTGCGATTTGCAGTCAAATTTAGGGTTGCTAAATTGCCTGTTGTCGAATTGATAGCAAGATTGCCTTTGGATGAAATCAGCAGATTCGAATCGAAATTAACGCCTTTTAATGTAACGGATTCGACAGCTGAATCGATTTTGATACCACTCACATTTTGAGCAATGGTGACTTTTTCAAATCCTGTGTTGCCGTGAATGCTCAGTCCATTTGTTTTCACTGAATACGACAAACCCGCGCCCATATTAACGTCGTTGCCTGTGACGGTCGTGACAGGTACATTTTTTTTGTGCGAAAAAAATGGATTAAACAACGAGTTGAAATTGAATGCAGAATTAAAACTCGACATCGAATTGAATAATGAATTGAAATCGTAGTACATATAGAACCTCTTCTAAAAATTTTCAGTAATACAACGTAAAAAGCACCGTGATGAGTGCATCAATGCAGGATTAGCAGCGAATATACCAAATTCAAAATGGAATTATCTATTTGAAAAGTATTATATTTTTTCATTTTTTCTAAAATGAACTCTGAAGTGAAGAAATAGGGGGAAATGAACATTATTGCAAGTGAATTTAAACACAAAAATTACTCATTCATATCGTTAATCAAACAAAATTTTAAAAAAATTCAAAAAAATGCGATAACGTAACAGCTACACTCGGGTGATAAAAATACACCCGATTACCAATGAATCCAGCAATTTACGTTATACTACGTCACAAGCAGCGTGCTTTGATGCGTGGCATTATCACTTATTTTTCATTATCTTTTGAGCAAAATAACATGGCAGATTTTATTATTGGACGGCAGCAAATTCTCGACAGAAAGCTAAACATTTACGCTTACGAGCTTTTATTTCGTGGGCAAGGCTTCGATTTAAATGATAGAGACGAAGCCACACAGGCAACAAATCAAATTATTACCGACACCATTTTGGAAGTCGGCATCAACAATATCGTTGATGAACACCGTGCTTTTATCAATTTCACGACTCAAAACATTTTGGAAAAAACGCCGTTATCGTTACCGAAAGACAGAATCGTTATTGAAGTGTTAGAAAACGTAAAAATTGATTTGCGGGTAATCAACAATTTGCGTGAAATGTCACAACAAGGTTATTTAATCGCACTGGATGATTTTATTTTCACTGAAGAATGGAAGCCGTTAGTCGAATTCGCCGACATTATCAAATTAGACGTACTCGAAATGGGCGAAGCAAACGTGCGTGAAGCCATTGCCCAACTTGCGCCGTATAACTTGAAAATTTTGGCAGAAAAAGTTGAAACACACGGTGAATACCAGTATTTGCTGGAATTGGGATGCGATTATTTTCAAGGTTTCTTTTTCAGCAAACCCAATTTAGTGGCTGGTAGACGCATGGGTGTTAATCAGCTGGCGGCAGTGCGGTTATTAACTACCATCAATAATCCAAACGTCGAATTCGATGAATTAACGAAAGTGATTTCTGAAGACGTGGGCTTGAGCTACAAATTATTGCATTACATTAACTCGGCATTTTTCTCAATTCCGACCAAAATTGAATCGATTAACCAAGCAATTACCTATTTGGGAATGAATGAATTAAAACGCTGGATTAACATTTTGATGTTGTCCTCATTATCCGACAAACCTGTCGTCATCATGCAAAATGCGCTAATTCGCGGCAAAATGTGCGAATTATTGGCGCAATCTGTGGGACAAAAAACTGCCAATTTCTTTTTAATTGGACTGTTATCGTCGCTCGACAGCATTTTGGACATTTCCCTTGAAGAAGCCCTCGAAAACTTGCCACTAGGCGAAGATATTGTGGATGCTATTTTAAAACATACGGGCATTGGTGGTGAGGCGTTAAGATGCGTCTTAGGTTATGAACGCTGGGATGAAGGCGCAATTACCTTCGGAAATGTTGATCAAAAAATCATTGGTGAGATTTACATTGAAAGCATAAATTGGACAACGAAAGTCATGAGTAACGTTTGATTTATTAGCACATTCAAATTCAAAACGGCGATGCAATTCAAATTGCATCGCCGTTTTTGTTTTAGTGAACGTTAAACGCGGAAATTACAAATTACGCATAACTTGAACCTGCTGATTGCAATCCTAATCGTGCAAACAAGTTCAAATCATGATTTGTCATCGGGTTATCAGTCGTTAATAATTTATCGCCGTAAAAAATGGAATTGGCACCCGCAAAAAAACACAATGCCTGCATTTCATCACTCATTTCATTTCGCCCTGCTGATAAACGGACTCGTGATTTCGGCATCATAATTCGCGCCGCCGCAATCGTTCGCACGAATATCAATGGATCGAGTTGTTCGGTTCCCATCAACGGCGTACCTTCAACTTGCACTAGCATATTTACGGGGACGCTTTCGGGATGTTGCGGCAGATTTGCCAATTGCATCAACAATTGAGCGCGGTCTAAATCACTTTCGCCCATGCCTACAATACCGCCGCAACACACGTTAATACCTGCATTGCGAACACGTTCTAACGTGTCCAAACGGTCTTGATAAGTTCGTGTGGTAATGACTTCAGAATAATAGTCTTCGGACGTATCCAAATTGTGATTGTAATAATCTAAGCCGCTTTCTTTTAAACGCTCAGTTTGTGTATCGGTCAACATTCCCAACGTTACGCAAGTTTCCATGCCGAGGGCTTTTACGCCTTGTACCATTTCAACGACGCGCTCAATGTCGGAATCTTTTGGTTTACGCCACGCTGCACCCATACAAAAACGTGATGCACCTTGTTCTTTGGCTTGTTCTGCGGCGCGTAAAACGTCATCAATCGGCATCAGCGGTTCAGGTGTTAAACCCGAATCATACCGCGCACTTTGTGGACAATAACCACAATCTTCGGAACATGACCCCGTTTTAATACTCAATAAACTACTGATTTGAACTTCGTTAGGATTGAAATTTTCGCGGTGAATGGTTTGCGCTTTAAAAAGTAAGTCGTTAAAAGGAAGCGCGTATAACGCCAAAACTTCGGCAGCTTGCCAATCGTGGCGAATTTGTGTTGCAGGCATTTTGTGAAACTCCAAATGAAAAATGGTGTTGTGTGAATCAAAAATTTTAGCATTCAAATTCTAAAATTACTTAACGTTCTCGATAAATCTCGCGTTTGATCTTCTAACGATTCTGCCGCCGCTGCCGCTTGTTCCACTAATGCTGCATTTTGTTGGGTTACGTCATCCATTTGTCGAATGGCTTGATTTACTTGGCTAATTCCTGCTGTTTGTTCTGAGGAAGCGGCGGTAATGTCAGTAATAATCACTGATACATTGCGAATAGAATTCACAATTTCCGACATGGTTTTTCCCGCGTCGGCAACTTGTTTGCTACCGCCAGAAACCCGTTCAACCGAATCACTGATGAGGCGTTTAATTTCTCCCGCTGCATTAGCAGCGCGTTGTGCTAAGTTCCGAACTTCAATCGCCACCACTGCAAAACCTTTACCCGAATCGCCAGCTCGTGCCGCTTCAACGGCGGCATTTAATGCCAAGATGTTGGTTTGAAAGGCAATGTCGTCAATCACCGAAATAATATCGACAATTCGGTGTGAAGAATCGTTAATTTCATCCATTGTAGTGACCACCGAATTGACAACCTCAACACCGCGCGAAGCAATTTCAGCAGCTTCATTTGCCATTTTTGTTGCATCGACAGCATGTGCATTATTTTGCCCCACATTTTCCGTGAGTTCCTGCATGCTTGCCGCCGTTTCTTCCAAGCTCGCGGCTTGTTTTTCGGTTCGATGAGACAAATCATTATTGCCAGACGCAATTTCTTTTGCGGCGGCGTTAATCATTTCTGCCGCGTTATGAACGTCGCTAATTAAGTGTTTCAAATTTTCAGCGGTGTTGTTCATTCTGACAGTAACTTGTCCAAAAACACCAGGGTAATTACCTGTAATAGATTGTGTTAAATCGCCTTGTGACAAGGCTTCTGCGACACGCGCAATTTCATTTAAACTTTCCAAAGACCTGAGTGTGCTGTTGATATTGTCTTTCAATGACAATAATTCGCCGCGACCTTCAGCCGTGACACGATGATTTAAATCGCCTGCGGCAACGTGTTCCATTACGCCGCAAATATCCGTCAGCATGATTCGCAAAGCCTCTTGTGAATGAATGGCTTTATCAAGAATTTTTTTATAATTTCCCTTTGTATTTGCCACAATAACATTGGCAAAATCAGCGTTGTATAACGAATTCATCACATCGTTCAACGTGAACATCGTGATTCTGAGTTGTCCAACTGTTTCATTGACACTCGTTTTTAATTCATTCAAATCACCACTGACGACTGTATCAACTTGCACGTTAAATTCACCGTGCGAAATTGCACTCATGACCTTATTCACGCTTTTCAATGCTGATTGCAACGTCTCCATCATCGCATTAAACGCCACTGCCATTTCGCCAATTTCGTCATGTGATTGGTAATTCAATTTTTTAGAAAAATCGCCCGTTTGATTAACTTCGAGCAATGTATTTTTCATTAAACTCAATGGGGTTGTAATCGCAGTCGTGATTTTTGCAATCAAAATAAACGTCACTAAAATGACCAAGATAGTGACAATTGACATTGCAATTAGCATTGTCATGGCTGCCGATTTAATCGCATTCGCTGAGTTGAGTAAATCCGCCACTAATTTATCTTCGACTATTTTCATTAAATTGATTCGCGCTGTAGATTGCTCAAACCAGTAAGCGTTATCAATTCCCAACGATGTATCGAGTGCAGATTCCAAAGCGTGTTTTCGCATCGCATCAACTTCCATCACAGGTTTTCCCGTCACCGTTTGTTTATGAAATTCAATTTGTTCGGGCGTGGCAATTTGTGTAAATAAACTAAAATATGCAGTCGATTCACCTAAATTTCCCGATAATTTTAGTAAATGCGGCAAATCCATTTTATCGATGGCAAAAATGCCTGCTAAAACCGCCCGTTCGCGCCCTGCACGCTCTTTCATATTTAAATAAGCAGAATACACATTCGCGCCGCGCATGATTTTGGTATTTTTAGCTAAGTTTGCGAGCGAACTAGAAAGTTCTAACATCGATTGAATAATCGATGTGTATTGCGCCGCACAGGCTAACCCGTCAAGTTGAAATTCGCTGGATTTTTGACGAAGCGGACTTAATTTCGTTAGCGTGTTTAATGTGTTTTGTAGTTCCGTATCGCCTTTTGCCATACGTTCATTGATATTTTTTGTTAAAACTTGAATCGCTTTATCGCTGTCATAACGCACGATTGGTAATTTATCCGCCATTTTCGCGCCTTTGCTACTTACAAACGCCACACTTGTTCCCCGCTCTTTTTGCAGCGCGTGTGCGACCGCACCAATTTCAGAGAAAAATTCTGCATCATCAATCAATTGTGAAGCGTCTCGTACTTGTGATACACGATCAAAAACTATCATTCCGCTGAAAACAAGAATCCCCAACAGCGGTAAAACTAACATTGTCAATAGCTTGCGTTTAATGGGTAGGTTTTTTAAATACATACGTCTATTTTTCCGAAAGTAAAAAAGATTTAAAGGGGGGGGGGGCTGTTTTGAATGAAAACTTATCGGTATTCAGTGAAAATCCTTTAATTTCATCAAATACCACTTCAATTACAATTATCACAAATTTCACAAAGGACTTAGAATTACTCTTGATGATTCATAATTATCACTCAATTCAATTTAAATTTAAGGAAACTCCCATGACTCAAACAGCAACTTTTACCGTTACAGGCATGAAATGTGGCGGCTGCGAAAACAATGTAATTGAAAAATTAACCGCATTAGACGGCGTAATTTCTGCGTCTGCCGATTGTAAAGAAAATCACGTCAGCGTTGAATTTGAACCTGAAAAAGTTGAAATCGATGATTTGGAAGACGTGATTATCGCCGCTGGCTTTGGCGTGGAGTAATTACGATGACCACCGATTCTACTTCTTCTCCAGAATTACGTTTATCCATTTTAGGAATGCGCTGTGCAGGCTGTATTGCCTCGGTTGAAGGCGCATTAAATTCCGTTGCGGGTGTGGAATCGGTCAGTGTGAATTTCGCCGACCATTCCGCGTTAGTTAAAGGCAATCCCGATATTGAAATTTTAAAAAAATCGGTGAAAGCGGCGGGGTTCGATGCCGCGATTATGGAAGGAATTGAAGACCCTGCTGAACAAGAGGCGCAAGAATTAGCACGTTATGCGTCATTGATGCACAAAGCGAAAATTGCGGGGGCATTTGGCGCGTTTCTAATGATTTTGGAACAATTTGGCTGGATGCCGATGATGGGAATGCCGCACAGCCAATGGTTTTGGACGGTAGTTTCTGCCATTTCACTAGGAATTATGGCGTATTCAGGCGGGCATTTTTACACGGGCGCGTATCAGTCGTTGCGTTTGCGTCAATACAATATGGACACGTTGATTGCCTTGGGAACAGGTTCGGCGTGGTTTTATTCCACCATCATGATTGATTATTACGAGTCATTTCCTGCCTTATCACAACACGCTTATTTTGAAGCCGCCGTCGTGATTTTGGCATTTATCAATTTAGGCAACGCGCTCGAAACGCAAGCGCGTGGCAAAACGTCGGGCGCAATTCGGCAATTATTAGGCTTACAACCACGCACCGCGCGAGTCGTTAGAAATGGCGAAGAACTCGATGTGCCGATTGAAGAAGTGGGTTTAGGCGAAACGTTGCGCGTTCGACCAGGTGAAAAAATCCCTGTCGATGGTGTTTTAAGCGAAGGGCATTCAAGCGTTGATGAATCGATGTTAACTGGCGAATCGATGCCTGTTGAAAAACTAATCGGTTCGGCTGTTGCTGGCGGCACGATGAACCAAACAGGCAGCTTTTTATTTACCGCGACGCGCATCGGACGTGATACAGCGTTGGCGCAAATTATTAAAAGCGTTCGAGACGCACAAGGCAGCAAACCCAAAATTGCCCGTTTAGCTGACCAAATCGCCAGTATTTTTGTTCCGACTGTTGTTTCAATTTCAGCGGTCACATTTTTACTTTGGTTTGTTTTAGGTGGTGATGGCGCGTTGGGTTATGCGTTTGTCACATCAATGACGGTGTTAGTGATTGCGTGTCCGTGTGCTTTGGGTTTAGCAACACCGATTTCTGTGATGGTTGCCGTCGGTCGTGCGGCACAATCGGGAATTTTGATTCGCAAAGGCGAAGCGTTACAAACAGCAGGAAAATTAAACTGCATTATTTTGGATAAAACAGGCACCGTCACGCAAGGCAAACCAACGGTTGCAACAATTTTAGCGTTTGGTGATTACGAAAAATCGACGGTTTTGCAATTAGCGGCAAGTTTAGAATCGGGTTCTGAACATCCGCTTGCCAGCAGTATTTTAGCGGCTGCTAAAGCGCAGGATTTGAAATTGCATCGAATCAAACAATTTCAAGCAATTGCAGGGCGCGGCGTAATCGGTCAATGGAAAGAGCAAACCGTTTTGTTTGGCAACAAAACCTTGATGCTTGAACAACAAATTGCCGTTACCGATTATTTGCCAACATTGAAAGAATTAGCAGAATTAGGACAAACGCCAATGTTGTTGGCGGCGAATGGTGCTTGTGTTGGGATTGTGTCGGTTTCTGACCCGATTAAAACCGATTCGGCTGACGCGGTGAAAGCGTTGAAAAAATTAGGCGTGCGTTTGATTATGGTGACGGGCGACAACGATATTACCGCGAATGCGATTGCAAAACAGGCGGGAATTACCGAAGTGAAAGCGCAGGTGTTGCCCTAATATGAAGCGGCCAGGGTGCGCGAAGCACAAAAAACAGGCAGGAATTACCGAAGTGAGAGCGCAAGTTTTACCCGAATATAAAGCGGCGATTGTGCGCGAATTACAAAAAACAGGTTATTGCGTTGGCATGGTGGGCGACGGCATTAACGACGCGCCAGCGTTAGCGCAAGCCGATGTCGGGATGGCGATTGGTGGCGGAACAGACGTAGCGATTGAAAGCGCGGACATTGTGATTTTGCAAGGTTCGTTATTGAAAGTTCCCGAAGCGATGAAACTCTCAAGCGCGACGCTGGTGAACATTAAACAAAATCTGTTGGGCGCGTTTTTCTATAACACCATCAGTATTCCGTTAGCAGCGGGTTTGTTTTATCCGATTTTTGGCGTGCTGTTGAATCCCATGATTGCGGGTTTGGCAATGGCAATGTCTTCGGTGACGGTGGTTTCAAATGCCAATCGGTTGCGCTGGATGAAGTTTTAAACATTTTTTAAAATCAAAAGAGAATTTATGAGAAAACTATTTTTAATCACGGGGATGATGTTTGCCTTTGTTGATTTGGCAGAAGCGCAATTGGCTTCGCCAACGCTTTTAAAACCCGATAACGGTGCAAATTTACCGCTCAAAAAAGCCGCAAAATTTACTTGGCAAAAAGTGACAGGCGCGACGAAATATCGGCTAATTTTTTCTAACGATAAAAGTTTTGCGAATTACGATGCGAATAAATTTAAATGTTTGAATACCAAAACGTGCTTTTTGTATTCCGTCGCGTCACCGCCTTACATCATCGGGGCATCTCATATCCTATTGAAAGCTACTGGAAATTATTTTTGGCAAGTTCAATCGGTTGGTAAAATCATCACCGATAACAGTGAAACAGGTGAAATTCGGGCATTTAGCGTTAAAAAAATCACAGGCTACACAAAAATTGCGAATAACGGTTCAGAACTTTCTGACGATGCGAAACTTGGAACAAATCTCACCGATTGGGCTTGCACCCAAGACAACAAAACAGGCTTGATTTGGGAAGTTAAAACTGATGACGGCGGTTTGCGGGACATGAATAACAGGTACACAAATTATACCGCTGATTATCCAAAGTGTAGCGGATCAGGATGTGAAAATTTCAAAGGTAAATACGGTGACAGCACAAACACGGATGGTTTTGTCACGGATGTTAATTCACAAAGTTTGTGCGGTAAAAAGGATTGGAGATTACCAACTAGCCATGAATTGATTGGCTTAGTTTATTGCTCTGATGGTAAATACAATGCCTATGGTCAATGTACAAATCCCGACTCTGTCAATACTCCTACCATTAACGGGACGTATTTTCCGAATACTAATCGTCAGACATTTTGGTCTTATTCGCCCGATGTCGATTATAGTGCCACTGGGTGGTGCGTTGGTTTTGGCGGTTATTCGCGCTATGGCATTAAGTTTCTATACGACTGTGGTGTTCGCTTAGTTCGTTAGTTGTTGCGGGCGATACAGTGTTTTTTCCTTTTGCCTTTTTTGCTTTTGATTTTGTGATGTTGGAATGGATGCGTAGGGGCGGGTTTTATGCCCGCCCTTCAATGCACGAAATCGTCCATTGTGAGAATTATGAGAATTGCGTGAATTATGAGAATTGCGTGAATTGAGGGCAGGCACAAGACCTGCCCCTACGGAATAAAATTGAACATTTATGTGACGTTGATGATGGAAATTTGTTCACATTATGAAACATTTGTGAATTGAGGGCGCACACACAGGTGCGCCCCTACGGTTTTTGATTTTAATGTGAGAAAGAAAAATGAGTGCATTGCAAAAACAAACGTATTTAACCGAAGAAGCCTATTTGGCTTTTGAAGAAACTAGCGACCTCAAACATGAATACGTTGCGGGTGAAATTTATGCGATGGCGGGCGCAAGCCGCAAACATAATCAAATCACACTCAACATCGGGGTTCGATTGAGATTAGCGGCTCGGGGTGGACATTGCGGTGTTTTTACGAGTGATATGAAATTACGGATTCAGTCAAAAACAATTTCCCGACGCTGAAAATCATGGATGATTTTTAGTCC
>CAZLGN010000026.1:0-15111 GCA_964558865.1 uncultured Methylomagnum sp. | reverse complement strand
TTGTAATCTGAAAAACTCATTTATTTATATTCCTAAAAGTGAAAATTGTTGGTCTAGTTGCAAACAGACCTACTTTTTAAATGCCTGCCGCCGCTTTTAATGCGTCAACTTTATCGATTTTTTCCCAACTAAATGTGTCGTCGTTACGTCCAAAATGTCCGTAAGCGGCTGTCGGTTGATAAATCGGTTTCAACAAGCCGAGTTGCGCGATTAAACCTTTGGGACGCATGTCGAACACATCACGCACGATTTCAACTAAACGACTTTCGTCTAATTTGCCTGTGCCGAAAGTTTCAACGCTAATTGAAGTCGGTTCCGCTACGCCAATCGCGTAAGAAACTTGGATTTCACAACGTTCTGCTAATCCTGCCTCAACGATGTTTTTCGCAACATAACGCGCCATGTAAGCGGCTGAACGATCAACTTTTGAGGGATCTTTGCCCGAAAAAGCCCCGCCACCATGACGCGCCATGCCGCCGTAAGTATCCACGATGATTTTACGACCTGTTAAACCACAGTCACCGACAGGGCCACCGATGATGAATTGACCTGTTGGATTGATGAAATACTTGGTGTCTTTGTGCAACCATTCTTTTGGCAAAACGTGCAGGATAATACTATCCATGACTGCTTCGTGTAAGTTTTTAGCACTGATTTCAGGAGAATGTTGGGTTGATAAAACGACGGCATCAATCGCAACAGGTTTGTTATTTTCGTAACGGAAGGTAATTTGACTTTTTGCATCAGGACGCAACCACGGCAACGCTTTGTTTTTACGCAATTCCGCTTGGCGTTTCACCAACAAATGGGCGTAGGTAATTGGCGCAGGCATGAAAACATCCGTTTCATTACTCGCGTAACCAAACATCAAACCTTGATCGCCAGCACCTTGTTCATGCCCCGCGTCTTCATCAACACCCATTGCAATGTCCGCTGATTGTTTGCCAATAGCGTTCAACACCGCACAACTGTTGCCATCAAAACCGACTTCACCGTTGTCATAGCCAATTTCACAAACGACTTTACGCACTAACGCTTCGGTATCCACCCACGCATCCGTGGTAATTTCACCTGCTAAAATCACCATCCCCGTTTTAACCAAAGTTTCACACGCCACACGCGCTTTCGGGTCTTGCGCTAAAATTGCATCTAAAACTGCGTCTGAAATTTGATCCGCTACCTTATCAGGATGCCCTTCTGAAACCGATTCTGATGTAAAAATAAAATCTTTACTCACTCTGTTACCTCGTAAAAATAAAACGTAAGTACAAAAAAAGCCGCTTGAATGCAGCTTTTCATTTTGTTATTGATTGTTTATAGCCGTTTAGACGCGCTAATCGTAACATTTTTGTTTTTTATTGTGAACCAACATCAAAACTAGAACATTTACCGTAAAGTTTTTCCGATTAAATGAATATATTAAGGTAAGTATTTTTATGAAAAAACTAACTGTTATTTTTTGTGATACGCTTTTGCAACGGCATTTGTTATAGTTGTCACACAACTGCGATATTATTTTTTACACTTACTTTTATTCATTTTGGAGATGTTATTTATGGCACAAAAAATTGCAATTAACGGTTACGGACGTATTGGACGTTGTATCGTCCGTGCAATCTATGAAACAAATCGTACGAGCGAATTTAAAGTCGTTGCGATTAACGACTTGGGCGATGCAACGACTAACGCGCATTTAACAAAACACGACACGGTTCATGGGAAATTTCCGTTCGACGTTAGCGTTGACGGCGATTACATCGTTATCAACGGCGACAAAATTCGTGTATTAGCAGAACGTGATCCGTCAAAATTGCCGTGGAAAGAATTGGATGTTGACGTAGTTCACGAATGCACAGGTCTATTCGTCAGCAAAGAAAAAGCCTCCGCGCATCTTGCAGCGGGTGCAAAAAAAGTCATTATTTCTGCACCAGGTGGCACGGACATTGATGCAACCATTGTTTTTGGCGTAAATCATCAAATTCTGAAAGCCAGCGATACCGTTATTTCAAACGCTTCTTGCACCACAAATTGCTTGGCTCCACTCGTAAAGCCGTTAATTGATGCCATCGGCATTGAACACGGTTTGATGACTACGATTCACTCTTACACTAACGACCAAGTTTTAACGGATGTATTTCACAAAGATTTACGTCGTGCGCGTTCTGCAACGCAATCCATGATTCCAACGAAAACAGGTGCGGCTTCAGCGGTTGGTTTGGTCATTCCTTCAATGGCGGGCAAATTAGACGGTTTCGCGATGCGAGTGCCGACAATCAATGTTTCAGTTGTTGATTTATGTTTTACCGCCTCACGCGATACGACGAAAGAAGAAATTAACAGCATTTTAAAAGCTGCTTCAGAAGGCGCATTGAAAGGCATTTTAGAATATAACGACGAACCGTTAGTCTCTTCGGATTTCAATCACAATCCCGCCTCGTCCATTTTTGAATCCTCTTTAACGAAAGTCACAGGCGGTAATTTTGTGAAAGTGCTTTCGTGGTATGACAACGAATGGGGCTTTTCAAACCGAATGCTTGATACTTCACTTGCGTTAATGAATGCGAAATAAAACTTACAAAACAGGTGTTACGATGAGACGTACTAAAATTTTAGCGACGTTAGGGCCTTCGACCGATAAAGAAGGCGTATTAGAAGCACTATTTAACGCAGGCGTTGATGTTGTGCGTTTGAATTTTTCGCATGGTTCAGCGGAAGATCACATTAAACGCGCTCGCCAAGTGCGTGAAATCAGTCAAAAAATGAATTGGCAAGTCGGCATTTTAGCTGATTTACAAGGGCCTAAAATTCGAATTGCGCGTTTTAAAAATACAAAAGTTTTTCTCAATGAAGGACAGAATTTCGCACTCGATTTGAATTTAGGTACAGACGACGGCGATCACGAACAAGTCGGTTTTATTTACGAACCACTTGCGGAAGAAGTGGGCGTTGGCAGCCGTTTATTACTTGATGACGGACGGATTGTTTTGGATGTGTCGAATGTTGAAAATGGGCGTATCAATTGCGTCGTCATAGTCGGAGGCGATTTATCGAATAACAAAGGCATTAACTTGTTAGGCGGTGGATTATCAGCGGCAGCATTAACGGAAAAAGACAAAGAAGACATCATTACGATTGGACAAATTGATTGTGATTTTGTCGCCGTGTCATTTCCCCGTTGTGGCGAAGACTTACATGAAGCACGTCGATTACTCAAAGCCGTGGATTGTAATGCGGGTATCGTTGCCAAAGTTGAACGCGCCGAAGCGGTGGCGAACGACAAAATTATGGACGAAATTATTTTAGCTTGTGATGTGGTGATGGTGGCGCGTGGCGATTTAGGTGTTGAAATTGGCGACGCAAAATTGCCTGCAATACAGAAAAAATTGATTAAACGCGCCCGTTCATTAGATCGCGTGGTAATTACGGCAACGCAAATGATGGAATCGATGATTGAAAATGCGATTCCGACTCGTGCCGAAGTATTTGACGTAGCGAATGCGGTTTATGACGGCACGGATGCCATTATGTTATCGGCAGAAACTGCGTCGGGGAAATATCCCGTCAAAGCCGTTGAAGCAATGCACCGTATTTGCGTGGAAGCTGAAAAACTCGACATTGTGCGGGTATCGCATCATCGCGTAGACCGTGAATTTAAACGTGATGAAGAAGCGATTGCAATGGCGGCAATGTATATGGCAAATCATACCAATGTACGCGGCATTGCAGCATTGACTGAATCGGGTACTACGCCGCTTCTAATGTCGCGCATTAGTTCGGGAATGCCTATTTTTGCGTTAAGTTGCCAGCAAAAAACACTCGGTAAAGTGACGCTGTATCGTGGTGTAATACCAATTTATTTTTCGCACGAAGCGCAGACCCATGTCGAAGTGAACCGCGACATTATTGCTCAATTACGTGCTTACGGAATGACCGAAACAGGTGATAAAATTATCATCACAAAAGGGGATTTAGCGGGCGCGAAAGGCAGTACGAATGATTTAAAAGTCGTTACTGTTGGTCACGAACTGACTCCTTAAAATCGAAACGACTAAAACTATAAAAAGGAAAAATGTTGATGAGTAATGAATTTGATACTTTATTGAAACAATTGCGCGATGAATTTATAGCAGAGTTTCCAGAGCGTTGCGATAGTTTAGAAGAAACTGTTTTAGCGTTTGAACAAGGACGCGAGGGCGCGTTTGATGACATTTATCGTCGCGTTCACAGCTTAAAGGGTGCAGGCAGTCAGTTTGGTTTTTCGTTACTAACATCGATTTGCCATCAGTTTGAAAGTTTTTTAAGTAGCGGTAATTTCACGGTCGCACAACTTAGCATTAGTTTTGCCTTGAGTTATGTCGATTTATTGAAACGAATGGCTGAAATTATTAGTCAGGATAATGTTTCGACACTGGATATCGAACACGATTTAGATGATTTACGCATATCTAGTATGCCAGGGCGGGCGACGGTTTTATTGATTGAACCGTCAACGTCTCGCCGTAAATTGTGCCAAGGTGTTTTAGCCGCATTGGGGGTTAGAATTGTGGTGCAAGAACGCGGAATGCCAGCGTTAGAACAAATGTTACATGAGCCATTTGATTTAATCGTTGCCGCACGAGAATTGCCTGATTTGAATACCGTGGCAATTATTGCTGCGTTGAGGGAGTCAAATTCTAGGAATAAACACGCCCCCGTTATCTTGGTTACGAGTAACAATTCTCCCATTCCAGAGTATTTAACTATCAATGCTGTGTTAGCGCGTGATGCACAATTCATTCCGAATTTAGCGAGAATTGCGGGCGACATTTTGCAACAACATAAATAAAATTTGATTGGTAAAAATACGTTTTGCCAAATGTTTTATTGAAAAATCCCCGCTGTGTTTAGGCGGGGAAACGCATTATTTTTTCATCATGTAATCGAAATTTTGCGCTCGTTGTCGTAAAAGATGATCCATCAGCACAATCGCTACCATCGCTTCAGCAATCGGTGTTGCACGAATTCCCACACACGGGTCGTGTCGTCCCTCCGTAATGACATCCACTGCATTGCCATCGAGATCAACACTTTTACCCGCTAAACGTAGACTAGAGGTAGGTTTTAACGCAATGCTTGCCGTAATCGTTTGACCACTCGAAATACCCCCTAAAATTCCACCAGCATGATTACTCAAAAAACCATCAGGCGTAATTTCGTCACGGAATTGCGTTCCTTTTGCTTCAACACATTTAAACCCGTCGCCAATTTCCACGCCTTTCACCGCGTTAATGCTCATCAAAGCGTAAGCAAGTTCCGCATCCAAACGGTCAAAAATCGGTTCGCCTAAACCTGCTGGAACATTGGTTGCGACAACTTCAATGCGTGCGCCAATTGATTCGCCTTCTTTGCGAAGGGCATCCATGTAGCTTTCCATTTCAGCGATTTTATTCACGTCGGGACAAAAAAACGGATTCGTTTCAACAATATCCCAATCGATTTGTTCGACTTTTATCTTTCCTAATTGTGACAAATAACCGTGAATTTCAATGCCTGCAACTTGTTTCAGATATTTTTTTGCAATTGCACCCGCCGCCACACGCATTGCGGTTTCACGCGCTGATGAACGTCCGCCGCCGCGATAATCTCGAAAACCGTATTTTTGCTGATAAGTAAAATCAGCATGACCAGGACGAAAGGCTTGCGAAATTTTGGAATAATCTTTTGAGCGTTGATCCGTGTTTTCAATCAACAAACCAATCGGCGTGCCTGTGGTTTTACCTTCAAAAACACCTGATAAAATTTTCACTTCGTCAGCTTCACGTCGTTGCGTGGTGTGGCGCGACGTTCCAGGTTTTCGGCGGTCTAAATCGTGTTGAATATCGGCTTCGCAAAGTTCCATCATCGGCGGACAACCGTCAATAATACAACCCAACGCCATGCCGTGACTTTCGCCAAAAGTGGTAACGGTAAATAATTTCCCTATGGTATTTCCTGACATTTTTTCCTCTATATTTGTTTATGGAAAGTTAATTTTTGATGTTTAAAGTTCGTATAACTTACGTTTTCGCCAAAACGTCGCGCGGCTCATACCTAAACTTTCTGCTGCGGCATTCACATTTTTAGTCTCAATTAACGCACGTTCAATTGCGCCTCTTTCGTCTTGAATTGGTATTGGTTTATTTTGAACAATTGGTGATGGTATTTCACGAAATTCAGGCGGTAGTTCAGCTGATTTCAAAATAATTCCGCGTCCTACCGCAAAGGCATATTCCACTACATTTTGCAGTTCTCGAATGTTGCCGTGCCACGAATAATCCAGTAATAAACGCATTGCTTCGGGTTCGATTTTTTCAATTCTGCGCCGATTTTCAGCATTGTGTTTTTCAATAAAATGCCAAATTAGCACGCTAATATCTTCACGACGTTCGCGTAATGGCGGCAAATAAATCGGCACAACGCGCAAACGATACATTAAATCTTCTCGAAATCGCCCATTTTTGACTTCTTCGCGCAAGGCGCGATGTGTTGCGGCAACCAATCGCACGTTTACAGGGATTGAAGTCACGCCACCGACAGGTAAAAAATTGCGTTCTTGAATGACCCGCAACAATTTTGCCTGTAATGCGAGTGGCAATTCGGCGATTTCGTCTAAAAATAATGTGCCGCCATGAGCGCGTTGAAATAAACCGTGATGATCCTTTATTGCGCCTGTGAACGCGCCACGCACATGACCAAATAGTTCACTTTCAAGCAAATTCGCTGATAATGCCGCGCAATTTACCGCTAAAAATGGCGCGTCACGTCGTCCGCTTAAATCATGAATCGCTCGCGCCACAAGCTCTTTGCCTGAACCACTTTCGCCACGCACTAAAACGGTCGCTTCGGTTTCGGCGGCATTTTGAATAATTTGAAACACATCACGCATTGCGGGCGAACGGCTGATTAAACCGTGAAAATTTTGAATTTTATCGAATTGCATTTTTGTCCTTAAACACCCTCAAAGATTACTTGATTCAAAACTATCACTAAATTAGAAATTCACTGCTACACTTAGCGAGCTATTTACTAACTATTTAAAGAGGTAATTATGTTGCATTTCAAATCAAAAAAAATGACATTGGCATTGTCTATTTGTGTCATGTCATTGTCGTTATCGCCTGCTTTAACACAAGCTGCATCAGAAACAGGTAGCATCGCTGCAGGTCAAGCGGCAGATCAAAAAGCAGCATTAGCAAAAAAAGCCGCTGCTAGACAAAAAGCCGCTGAAGAAAAACAAAATGCGGTGCAAGTACAGACTCCTGAAGCGCAAAAAGAAAAAACCGAAGAAAAATAATTTCAGAACAAATGAAACCCTGTTGAAACATTTCAATAGGGTTTTTTTAATGACCCACATTACAGATTTGATTGTTGCAACCCTAAAAGTAATTCGTATGCGGTATCAAATTCAAAATTTCGTAACGAAACGCTAATTTTATGCAGTGATTGTGCGTTTAAAAAACCGTTAAATTCTTTTTTGTGAGCATCCCACATATCAATAACCTCCGCATCACCTTCTACAAGCAAATCGACCATTGTTGCTAAACATTCGGGTAACTTATCGGATTTAACAAAAATTTCGCTACTTTTATCAACAGGTTCCACTATCTGTTCACGTTTTTGTAAATCAAAAAATTGCTGTAGCTGTTCAATAACAGGTGTCATTATAGGCTTCAGAGCGGCTAAGGAAGTGATGACAATTTCGCTATTTTGCTCTTTTGTAGCAAGCTCAAGATCAGACGCAATATCTGGAACGAGTTGAATTCCTAATGTTGCAGAAACACCTTTAAGCGTATGCGCGTAACGGTGCGCGTCGTTCCATTCAGCTTTAGCAAGACTGTCCGTAAAAGTCGCTTCATAATTTGCAAAATCATCAAGAAACATCGAAAGCATTCGCTCATATAATTCCCAATCATCGCCCACACGCTTAACAGCTTTCAGCGCGTCTAATCCTTTAATTTCTAAAAGTTTTGATGCTGGTAAGCCTTTTGTTTCAGGCTCTGATTTTACGTTGATTAACATTATGGGTTCGTCTGGATTGGTGTAATAGTGTGAAAGTGCGCTGTAAAAATCATCGGGATCAATCGGTTTACTAATATGCCCATTCATGCCAATGAGGCGGCAGCGTTCACGTTCTTCAAAAAACGCATGCGCTGTCATGGCGACAATTGGCAAATCGAGATAGCGCGAATCTGCACGCAGGCGACGGGCAGCTTCATAACCATCCATCACAGGCATTTGCAAATCCATCAATACGACATGATAAAAATCAGGTGCATTATTTTCTAACAGTTCTAAAGCCTCTGCGCCGTTATTGCTCACGCAGACGGTAATACCTCTTTTTTTCATCAATTCAACCGCTAACTGTTGATTGATTAAATTATCTTCAACAAGTAATACCCGCATTCCATCTAAATTTGCATTGGTGTTGGCGATGTTTTCATGCCATTTTTCTTCAATTTCATGCCCTGTTAATGAGCAAAGTAATTTGCGTAGCGCGTGCGGCAAAACAGGTTTCGATAAGAAATGTGTCACTCCCAACCCGCCCGCACTATCCGACAGAAAATCAACATCGTGCGCTGAAACAATCACAATTTCAGGCTGGCGAGATAAGGGAATTTGTTTTAGCGCATTCAAAAACTGACTACCATCCATGTTTGGCATTATCCAATCCAAAAATACTAAATCGAATGGCGTATTTTGCAAATCCGCTTGTTTAATCATATCGATAGATTCTTCAGCGTTAGACAAACTTGTTATGCCTTCAGATACCCATGCGCCAACGCCTAAACTGTTAAGCAAATCTCCAAGCACTAAACGCGCTTGGTATTGATCGTCAATAACCAAAACCCGCAAGTTTTCTACATCGGCAAGTACAGCCGATTGATTTTTTGTAAATTTTGCCAACGGAAACTTTGCCGTAAAAAAGAAACTTGAGCCTCTGCCTTCGGTACTTTCAACCCAAATTTCACCGCCCATAAGTTCAACGAATTTTTTGACAATCGTCAGCCCTAAACCTGTGCCGCCATATCGACGAGTTGTTGAACCATCGGCTTGGGTGAATTCTTGAAATAAATGCTTTACTTGATCAAGCGACATTCCAATGCCTGTGTCGCAAATACGAAACAATAAAAGCACGTCATCTTCGGTGCGTTCTTGACAGCTAATCGTTAATTTAACAAAGCCTTGATGCGTGAATTTGACTGAGTTAGAAAGTAAATTTGTCAAAATTTGCCCAAGTCTAAGCGGATCGCCTAAAAATGTGCCGTTTTTGCCCAGCAACGTCGAATCAGAAATATGAAAAAGTAACTCAATTTCTTTTTCTGAAGCGGGTTGTCTCAATAGAGAAAGCGTATTGCTAGCTACCTCTTCGAGAATAAACGGCGTGTTATCAAGTTCCATTTTGCCCGCTTCAACTTTCGAAAAATCTAATATGTCATTGATAATTCCCAGCAAGGCTTTTGCCGCGCTATAAACTTGATTGATGTAATCCCGTTGTCGTTGAGTTAAATCGGTTTTCAATGCCAAATGTGACATCCCTATAATCGCGTTCATTGGCGTGCGAATTTCATGACTCATATTCGCCAAAAACATGGATTTTGATCGTGTGGCTTCTTCAACTTGCTTGTTAGCCAGTTCTAATTCAAAGCGATTTTGATCCCGCAACGCAATATCTTCTTCAATCGCTTGCGCCATGCTGTTAAAAACGCGCCCTAATTCAAGTAATTCTTCCACGCTGCCGCGATATTTTGATTTATCCGAAACACCAATTCCCGCACGAGTTGAATAATCACCGTGCGCTAATTTGCTTGCCGCTTGAGAAAGTAATTCAATCGGTTTTAAAACTCGCCGACGCATAACTCGTGATGCAATAACAATCATTAAAAAACCAAATACCACATTGGCTAAACTCAATAAAATCCAGTGTTCTAGCGTTTTTGAAGCCTTATCGATTGTGGCTTTTGTATTGGTGTCAATTGTTGAAACAAAATTTGTAACCGACTTCGCCAATTGCACTTTGAGTTGGTTGTATTTGTCGCTGTGAACTAACTCGTTTGCAAAAACTAAGTCGGGTTTGCCATCTGACACAAACTCTTCTGTTTTCGTATTATAAAGTCCTTGCGTAGCTGCAAATGCGACCATTTCAATTTGCTTCATTGCCTCCGTTGCTGCGGTCACACTATCAAGCGCGACAAATTCATCTTCGCTAAAAACCAGTAATTTCATGCGTTCAGCAAGAGCTTGTTTTTTGCCCGTGGAAAATTTGTGTTCGATTCCACCCGCAACAACTTGATCCCAATAATCGGCTGACGTGTAATTGTCTGGCTGCGGTTTTTCACCTAGCCGAATGGCTAAAATGTCGTAGTAATACGTTAAATAACGGGTTTGGGCAGTTTTAGTATAGGCACGAACTAAAAGCGTTAATTGCTCAGTCTCTTGACGTAAATCATAAGCAAGAGCCATTGCTTGCTGACGATGCTCTTGTACGATAACGACATCGTTATACGCTCGCTGTATCATGAATAAAAAAACC
The DNA here is from genome assembly GCA_964558865.1 of uncultured Methylomagnum sp. Taxonomy (GTDB): domain Bacteria; phylum Pseudomonadota; class Gammaproteobacteria; order Methylococcales; family Methylomonadaceae; genus UBA10906. Next base: position 4,562 of record CAZLGN010000026.1, on the reverse strand, counting down.
GCATTTGCACCTAACGCAAGCGTTACAACAAGCGAAAACCACAGCGAAAAGCGTTTTAATTTTAAGGGTTGTTGCATAAATTTTATGTGAGTGAAATTAGAGCCATTTTTTTAAGGTTGCATCAAGCATTGCGGAATCAATTGGCTTGGCAATATAGTCGTCCATCCCTGCATCAAGACAGTCTTCTTTGTCGCCTTTCATTGCATTAGCTGTCATCGCAATAATCACCGCTTTTTTTCTCAGACTTTCTTTTTCTCTTACTCGAATCGTTCGAGTCGCTTCTAAACCGTCCATTACGGGCATTTGATAATCCATCAAAACTGCCGCAAATTCTTGCGTTTCTAAAATATCAACAGCTTCTTGTCCATTGTTGGCAATTTCCACGTCGTAACCAAATTTATTCAAAATTGTTTTAGCAACAAGTTGGTTAATCGCATTGTCTTCAACTAATAGAATCAGTGGCTGCTGCGTTATTTCAGTATTTTTAATTTTCGAATCAGTAATCGGTTTGACTATTTCGGGTTGCATCGTGAGCGACGAATTTGCATGAAAAATAGCAATAATTGCATCAAATAAACTCGATTGTTTCACAGGTTTGGTTAAAACACTTGATACACCGCTGATAAATAATTTTCGTTTTAATGTGTTATCAATGACATCTTGGCAAGTAATAATGGGTAACTGGTCGCTGGTGAATTCATTTCTAACGGCATTCACAGTAGCAAGTAATTCTTGCGGTTCTAATTCGGTAATCAAAATACCGTTATATTCTTGCCCTAAAGATTTTGCTTCGCGCAGTAAGAACAACATTTCATAGATATTATTTGAAGTGTTAATCAGCACACCCCATGAACTTAAATAAGCTAAATAAATATCGTGATTACCGTCATTTTTTCCAACCACTAAAATACGTTTGCCTTGTGATTCTTCAATCGGAAAAATTTGTTGTTGTTTTATGATTTGAAGCGGAATTTCAATCCAAAATGTTGAACCATTTCCTTCCTGACTTTCTACGCCAATTTTACCGCCCATCAATTCAGTGAGTTTTTTTGCGATGGATAATCCTAAACCTGTACCGCCATATTTTCGAGTCGTGGAATTGTCGGCTTGCGAAAAAGGTTGAAACAATTTTTGTTGTATTTGCTGCGAAATACCAATGCCGTTATCGTTCACTTCTATTCGCACATACGCTCGGTCGGTATTTTTGCTGACAAGCATTGCTCTGGCGATAATCGCCCCATTTGGCGTAAATTTCACGGCATTACTTAAAAAATTCAACAAAATTTGGCGTAATCTTGTTTCATCGCCTGACAATTGCATCGGAATAAACGGGTCAATATACGTCATCAATGAAAGCGATTTTTCATACGCTTTATTCGCAACAACATCCGCACAGGCTTCTAATACATTTGATAGTGAAAAAGTGGTCGTATCTAATTCAAGCTGCCCCGCCTCAATTTTAGAAAAATCCAAAATGTCGTTAATAATCGCAAGTAATGCTTGAGCAGACGTTGTGATAATGGCGGTAAAGTCTTTTTGTTCTTGATTGAGTGGCGTGTTGCAGAGCAAATCCGACATACCAATAATGCCATTCATTGGCGTGCGAATTTCATGGCTCATGGTGGCTAAAAATTGAGATTTTGCCACGTTTGCGGCTTGCGCTTCTTCCATTGCAATTCGCAATTCTGCTGTGCGGCGTTCAACTTCAGTTTCAAGCAAATCGTTTTTCTTTTGCAATTCCGTTTCATGTTGTTGAATTTTTTCAACCATACAATTAAAACTGCTAACCAATTTTCCTATTTCATCATTGCCTTCGCCACTTGCACGAAGTTGATAATTTTTGTCGATTGAAACAGCCACCACCACATCGGAGAGTTTTTCTAACGGTTCAATAATTTGTTTGGCAATTTTTCGACCGTAGCTGAGAGAGACAAAATAAGCCAGCGACATGACGAGAAAAATTTCTAAAAATTGCCAAAATACGCTTAACCACATTGGCAGTAAATCAATAATTAAACTCAGTGTGCCAACAATTTCCGAATCTTGCACCACAGGATTACGGACGACTAAATAACGCAATTCAAATGGATTAGTTTGAGATAAATCGTGATTTTGTGCTTTGTATTCAGCGAACAATTCGTCATTTTTAGTGCGTAATTGCGCGGCGATAACGTCCTTACGCCCACGCAGTGAACTCAGAATATCTGTGGCGGATTTACTGTCATTAAAAAGGAAGGTTGCCGCCGCGTTGAAACTAATCACCGAACTCAGCGACGTGGCTTGTGCATTGACTTCGACGCGCTCTTCATAAACTTGCACCACGCTAGTAATCAGTAAAGTTAAAAGTAACGCAACGCCCACCGTCACTTTTTGCAGGTGGCGAAGTTTCAAACGCATTGGCAAAGAATAAAAAGTATTTTTAAGCATGATATTCGATAAACATTTTGATAATTATTTGCTACTTAACACAGATTTTGCCAATTTCAACATTGGTGTGCTAATTCGCAAGCCTTTTTTTTGCGCGGCATCTAAATTGATTTCAAAACTTAAATGCTCACTTTCTGATACCAAGCCAATTATACCGCCTTGTTTTGCAAAATCAGGGCTATCAGAAATGGTGACAACAGGAAATGGCTGTAAATCGCGCAGTAGCGCGGCGTTAAATTCTTCTAAATAGGCGATATGGCAGGTTTGAAGTGTTTCTTTTGAGATGTTTGTGCTGACTTTTAACGGCTTACCATTCACTATTTTTCCATCAAGCAATTGTAATCCGTCACTAATTTGACCTTTGCCGTAACTGCAAAGCAAGAAACTGTCTTTATTTGTCGTTTCAGCCGCCCATTCAATAAATTTGAAAAAGTTGAATATGAAACCTGTTTTGACTGCAATTTCTTCAGGTGTGTCAGCATTCGCACAAAGTGACATAAAAAAAAAGGCAGCTTGAATAATTCGACGCATTGGCTTTTATTAGAAAGCGTACAAGGCTTTCAGACGGAAATTGCGTCCATCTTGATCTAAAGATGTCATCCAATTATCTTCTGAAATCGGTTGTTTGTAGTGGGTATCGAATACGTTATAAATTCCAACCGAAAGTTCTAACCCTTTTACCCATTTATCTGCCATCAAATTTACATTTGATAAATTATAAGCACTTAATCTTTTTATATCGGCTGTATCTCGATTGTCGTAATACTGAAATTCATAACCTAAACGCACGCCCGTTTCAAAAATCGGACTGGAGAAATTAAGTTTGCCAAGCCAAAGCGGTGAATTATGCGGCACCATGTAAGACTGTGAACCTGTATCGACATAAGAAACATCTTGATAAGCAACGCTATTTCGTAACCGCCCACCGAAATCCCAGGTTGTATCCGTTGAAAATTCAATGCCTGTGGCTTTTATATCATCACCATTTTGATATTGAGCAATTTCAGATTTAGCCTCTTCTTCTAATTCAATCAATCCGCTCATTTCCCAATGATACAACGACGCGCGTAAATTCAAACTACGCGACCAGCGATAATCGGCAACTAATTCAAGCGTATCAATGGTTTCACCGTTTAAATTAAGATTTGCGACTTGCGTAACACCATCATCGTAATTTCGCTCATACGCATTTGGAGCGCGATGCGCCCTGCCGTATAAACCTTTTAACGTCAAATCAGAAGTCGCTTGCCAAATTAACCCACCGCGTGGACTTAATTGCTGACCAATCACATCGTTATATTCAACACGCATTCCAAGTGTGGCGGTTAACGTTTTCAAAATTGCCCATTCATCTTGCACATAAACGCCGACCCGATAACCTGATTTTGTCATGTTTGTGTCAAATTCTGGTGTGCTGGAATCGTCAATTTTTTGTTGTTGGCGCGAATTAGCTTGATATTCAGTGCCGAATAACAATTTGTGGTCAGCAAAATTTGTTGAAAGCAAACGCAAATCTACGCCTTGCCAATCGCTTTGGGCTGATTGAACATTGCGAACCCCCTCAAACATTAAAGGCATTGAATAACGTTCACGTCCTAAAAAAGCGCGGCTGGTAAAATGCAGCGTATTTTCGGCAAAATCTTCTTGATATTGCACTTGGGTCAGTAAATGACGATCGCGTTGATATTGTCCGCCGATTAACGGGTCACTTTGAAAAGCGGCATTAGGTGAATCTTTGCGTCTATCGCCATACGAAAAATCAAACGAAAATCCGCCATTTTCAAGATGCGTGAAGGCTTCTTTATCGCGTTCACCGTCCATTTTTTTCGCAACGCCTGAAACTTCCGCTTCACCAAAATCGTAAAAATGATCTTCGCCGCGAGCTTGATAACCTGAAAAAGAAACGAGTGCGTCAGTGCCATTTTCAAATTTTTTGCCCCACGTTGCGCGACCTTCACCGCCGATTTTTGGATCGTGATAAGCGGCGGCAACTTCGGTTCCATTTACGTCTGAGCCTTTGCGTGTCACCACGTTAATCACACCAAATAGCGCGTTTTGTCCATAAACCGCGCCACCTGGGCCTGGAATAAATTCAATTCGTTCGATTAAATCAATATCAATCGGCAAATCGCGTC
>CAZLGN010000025.1:0-15709 GCA_964558865.1 uncultured Methylomagnum sp. | reverse complement strand
CAGAATCCCAAGCGGATGAATTTGATGATTGCGTACAGCTAATGACCTTGCACACGGCAAAAGGCTTAGAATTTCCCTTAGTGTTCATGGTCGGATTAGAAGAAGGTTTATTTCCCTCACAGCAATCGATTTACGATAAAGTGAAGCTAGAAGAAGAACGAAGACTTTGCTACGTTGGTATTACGCGAGCCATGAAAAAGTTGCATATCAGTTATGCCGAAAATCGACTTTTATACGGTAAAAGTGAATTCGCCAGGAAATCACGGTTTTTAACGGAATTACCCAAAGAATTACTGGATGAAGTTCGCCCAAAAAGAGAAGAACCTCGTTCAATAATTTCTAAACCATTAACGTTTTCTACGTCCAATTTACCCGCTGGTATTGCCAATGACAGCCAATATCAAACAGGGCAGCTCGTGCATCATGCAACCTTTGGCGAAGGAATCATCCAGAACATTGAAGGCGAAGGTAAAAAAGAAATGGCGTTAATTAAGTTTCGTCATACTTCCCGTTGGCTCATGACCGATTATCTTTAAACAATTTCAGAAACAAACCTTGAGAAGAACTACTAATGGCTACAGAAAAAAGACAGCGTGCAATTACAAAACGTAAACTATGTATCGATGTATCAATCACTAAATTTTAATCACTGAGTATAAGGATCCGAAAAATGCCAAAATTTTTAGATGCAGAAAAAGTCTTATCATCGCTAAGAAATGACGATGTTGTATTAACAAATGAAACTCATCTTATCTCGTTTGACGATAAGACAAACAGTGATGATTTGGAAGAGTTAGAGCGACGATGTGCAGAATTAGGCTACACTTTTGAAGGCGTTAAGATATTCAAAAGAAAAAATGGTGAAACTTTTTTTGCGTATGACATGAAACAATCGAAATAACTTAGCAACAATCACCAAATTTTAGGCAAAGCTACGCCGTAAAAAGTGAATTTACGAATTTTCGTCATGTACTCCTAACCTGAAAATCTTAGGATAATCCTCGAAAGAATGTAGGAAATCGGTAAGAACGTCGCAACCTTCAGCGGCAAAATCAAAAACCAACGACCTCAAATCATTTTTAACAATGAATTTCCATTGCATAGGTGATAAAACACAAATTTCCTCGGCATCATCTACTAATTCGGCAGCAATTTCTTCGTCGGTTAAGTCATTGATGCCCAACGAATCTTTTAAACCTGGCGACCAAATCAACTGTCTTTGCCCGTGCATTGTGTGTGCGTATTCTTGAATAATCGGGATTAAACGCTCGTCACCTGTATCACGGTAAAGGCGAATTAAATCCCACATATTCACCCCCTTACGAGAGGTTTTTATATGCCCTTTCGTTAATTCCGCCGAAGCATCCCACTTAGATTCGGGTTCACATCCCCATTTAGCCACATAATCAGCCGCAAAATCGCCGTTCTGGATTTGTAAGCCATGTTTCCTACTTGGTTCTTCGAAACCCGCTTTAACGGCTGCTACGCGCCATATTTCGTAATAGGCTTCTTCAAATTCTTTTAAAAATGCCACATAAGCAGGATTGGACTGTAATGCTTCGCCCTCAAAAGCCCCCGCATTATGAAAAAAGATTTCATGAACGTGCAAATGCCAGCCATTAAGCCAAGTAACGGTAAGCTCGAAAGCCTTAATGTCGCCATGAATGTTAAAACGTACTCGCAGATTTTTATATTGGCGAGTCTCTTTCATGTACTTATCGGCTAAACGAAACTTATTACGCACAGAAGCTAAACTGTGGAATCGAGTATGCGGCGCAGTACGAGTACCAAACGAAGTAAAACCCCCTCTGAGTTTAAAATTATTAGTGCCTCTATTCATTTCAACCCGTCTGCGCTCGGTGATTTTTGCCGCACAGACCGCGCAATGCCACACAGAACCGTCGGTTTGCATATTAGAAACAGAAATAGTGCCAAAGGCTTTACTTTTTAAAAGCCTGATTCCCTTGTCGTTACTTTGCGGAACACATCCGCACTTAGAGACCCGATACTCAGGGAGTAGCTCTCGCATCACCTTTTGCATTGATAAACGGTCATCACGTTTAGACATCGCAGACCGTATAATATAATGCCTTTTAAAACCTTTGCCTTTAACATCAAATAGATAGACCTCACCCGTTTTAGTATCAATGGCGCGAACTTGTTTAAAGTCGGTGTAATGAAAATCCGATAACTTCAGATTGGGCGCAATTTCCGTAGTCTTAGCAAAGTCCGTCCCGTTAAAGTCCAAGAGCTTTAAATCATTGATGTTTATATTCTTTTTAGCCTTTTGAACATCAAGAAGCTCACGAAGAACATAAAAATCCTTTGCAGGCTTGATAACAGGCTTAATCCGCTTTTGTTCGCGCTTTCGTTTCTTATCGTCGTACTCCAAATAATCACTGAGTGTTTGACCCGATTGAATAGCTCTTTTTATCTCGTCAGCTAAGGCGGTCACAACGTCCGATTCTGGGGGGTGTCCGAGGTTTTCGCAAGTCTTAACGAGGGCTACGCCTTCTATTAAATCTTCAATAAAATCAAATGGTTGATGGTATTTATCGAATAATTCAGAATCTTTGTCAAATTCAGAAGACGAACCAACAAAAGAATTTTCAACAGGATTAAATAAAAATCCGTCAGCGCGTAAATCATCAAAATCGGATTTAGGCATTCCGTCAAAATTGCCCGAACCAAGCAATTGAAAATACAGCTCGTCGGTTAAATCTAAATACGGCTCGTCAGATAATGGCAGAAACTTATTTGACGGCGATTTAGGCGCAGGATTATCTATCAGCCATTGACGGGCTTCACGGGCTTCACGGCGAAGTTCTTCACGACTTTTATTCGCCGATTCTGATATTTCTTCAAAATAATCGAATTCACGACACGATGAGGCTTGAACGACCGCATTGAGTGCGGTTGTTTTGGGAGATGAATGAATGCTAGTTTTCATTGGATGCACCATGAGAAACATCTAAACTTAAAAGGAAAATGCTTGATAAAGGTATGTATGTAGCCGCGCTGATAGATAAATAAAAGCGTTTGAGAATGGGATTGTCGTCAACATGCGATAGAAGGTTAACGATTGAAGATGTAGCAATTGTTTGATGGTTCATAGTTGCAAAGCTCAATTAAAAGTTATTGAATGCAACTGCTGTAATAGATAGAATAAGGTTTGTGGTTGGCTTTGATTGCCCCTTTGCTCGCACTGTTTTGTTCAGTCGCAATTAACGTCTTGAATCCTTCTAACTATTCAAAACGGGGCAATTATCGCAACACTAACAGTAATCACAAAGTTATTTCCGAAAAAATTAGCCGCGAAAGCGGTTTTTTTATGCCTGTTGAAAAAGCGTTTAGTGTGGGTTTTAAAATTCTGGAATTATGAAAAATATCGGTTTTTTTGACCAACTGTTATTCTACATTCAGACCGACTTTTCTAAATTCGTGTTTAAAATAGCAAATAATCAAACTGGATTTATGCGGTTTTTGCTGCATTGTGTCTTTTAAAACACTCGCTTACGACATCGCCATGCAACACTATTGGACTCAAGAAGAACTCGATATTTATTATTAACAAGCCGATGGTGTCGCGATTGGCAAAGCGCGTAACAGTTTTGAAACCAAACGATTAGAAGGCGAAGAAACTGGTGAAATGCGCGGCAAAACAGAAGTCGCTCGTAATTTATTAGCTGTTATGAATGACGCACAGATTGCCGACATGACGGACTTGATGGTTGAAGCGGTCGCTGAATTACGAACAGCGATTAAACTGAGCCGACCACATTTTTTCACATTCACTGGAAAGACAATGTTATGACAATACCCCCAATAGATTTAACACATCCTAATGCACCGATTATTGACATAATTGTAGGCGATAATTCCATCGATACGATTAAAGAAACAATAAATGACATTATTAGACTTAACTATTGGTTAGCAAAATTTTGGTCTAATGCTTATGGTTGGGCTTCAAATTCTTCTGCTGAATTGATAAGTAAATCAAGATTAGATAATCAAGTTTCACTTTCGCTCACGCTTAAAATATGGCTTGAAAATGGAACACAGGAAATACAAGGCGAGAATGGCAGGCTCATTTTGGCATGGGCGAATCTTGGAGCTTTAGTGGAAGGTACATTAAAGCTATATTTAAGCGCATATTGTGAAGATTATCGCATTGACTTTCACGCATATAGAAATAAAAAAAATGAAAAGTTACAAGATCCAGATACGTTAACGTTAGAAAAACTTCGTGTATTTTTCAATAAAAGGGAATTATGGTCTACAGAATGTGATGAATATGTTCGAAATATTCAAAATAAACGAAATGCAATACATTCCTTTCAAGATAAAGACATTGGTAATTTCAAGGAATTTTATCAATATCTTCCTAGATATTTAGCAATGGTCAAAGTTTTTAATTTAGGATTGCCGTATCCCGATGAGGTAGGTATTCCGTTTATATCAGAGGATTTGATACCAATTGTAAATAAGATCTCTGCTAAACTTTTAAAAGAGAAACATTATGATTTTTTAGATTTTTGAAACTTTATCAACAACGGGAAACACGACCTTCACCCAAAAATTCAACAAAGAAAAATCCGCGTAATTAGCCTGGTTATTTCACGGCAAAAACACTTTAAATAAACTTCAACAGGAAAAAAACCATGACAACTTCAACAACCATTGGCGGTGGCACGCTTACAATTACACAAAATCAGCAAGTTTCTTTCAACCGTACAACAGGAGAATGGAAAAATGCTAATGCTTTTGCTGCTATTAAAATCGACGGTTCTGTTGTCGTGTGGGGAGCCAAAGATTATGGTGGTGATATTAGTTCGGTATCGAATAAGTTGAATGGCACAATCGACGTAACTCAAATTTATTCGAGTTTAGGTTCATTTGCGGCATTAAGAGTCGATGGTTCAGTTATTACCTGGGGAATTGGAAGTTATAGCGGTAATAGCAATTCTGTTTCATCTCAACTTGATGGGACTATTGATGTAACTCAAATTTATTCAACGTCGTTGTCTACCACACAAAATGCTTTCGCAGCATTGCGTATTGATGGTTCAGTTATCACTTGGGGAGATATTGAAAGTGGTGGCGATAGTCGGGCAGTAGCTGAAAAAATCGACGGTACCGTCGATGTAACTCAAATTTACTCTAACAAAGCTGCTTTTGCAGCATTACGAGCTGATGGTTCCGTTGTTACTTGGGGGCGCAGTAATGATGGTGGGTATAGCGGTGGCGTAGCTAATCAACTTGATGGAACGTTAGATGTAACTCAAATTTATTCTAACAAAGGTGCATTTGCAGCATTACGCTCTGATGGTTCCGTTGTCACTTGGGGAGACTATTTTGGCGGTGATAGTAGCAAAGTAGCTAATCAACTTGATGGAACGATAGATGTAGTACAAATTTCTTCAACAGCAGCCGCATTTGCAGCATTACGAGCTGATGGTTCCGTTGTCACTTGGGGGGATACTCTAATGGGTGGTGGTGATAGCAGCAGCGTCGCAAGTCAACTTGATGGAACAATTGAGGTAATAAAAATTTTTTCGACAGAATGGGGGACATTTGCAGCATTACGAGCTGATGGTTCCGTTGTTACTTGGGGCGGGATTGGGGGAAGCGGTGGAGGCGATAGTAGTGCTGTTGCAAGTCAACTTGATGGGACGGTTGATGTTGTTCAAATCTATTCAACAGCAGATGCGTTTGCAGCATTACGCGCGGATGGTTCTGTTATTACTTGGGGAGATAGCGATGACGGTGGCGATAGTCGAACAGTTTATAACCAACTAGATGGCACAGTCGATGTGATTGATATTTGTCGAAATTATACATCATTTGCAGCATTACGAGCTGATGGCTCCGTTGTCACTTGGGGGGATAAAGATGCTGGTGGAAACAATTATGCGGTAGCAAATCAACTTGATGGCACGATAGATGTTTCTCACATTTATTCTACAGGTTTTCAATCATTTGCGGCATTAAGAGTAGATGGCTCTGTTGTCACTTGGGGTGACAGCTCTTCTGGAGGCGGCGATAGCAGAAGTGTGACTGAGAAATTAAAATCGGGTGTAGTTAGCCTTGTAAACCCTGCAACAGATGATTTTTACACTGCTCCAATCAACTATCCGCCGACAGGCAATGTCTCGATTTCTGGCATCGCCCAAAAAAACCAAACGTTAAACGTGAATAATACGCTAGTAGATGCAAACGGTTTAGGCATAGTTAATTATCAATGGCTAAGTGATGGCGTAATTATCACTGGTGCAAATCAAACAACTTACGCTTTGACACAAACCGACGTTGGTAAAAATATCAGCGTATCTGCAAGCTATACCGATGGTTTAGGAAAATTAGAAAGTGCAACCAGTAGTTCTGTAAAAATCGCCAATGTGAACGATGCACCGACAGGCAATATCTCGATTTCAGGCACTGCTCAACAAAATCAAACTTTAATGGTTACGAATACGCTCATCGATTCAAACGGTTTAGGCGTAATTAGTTACCAATGGTTAAGTAATGGTAAAGTCATTACAGGCGCAACAAATAATACTTACACGCTTACGGAAAATGAACTCGGTACAAGTGTCAGCGTCGAAGCCAATTATGTTGATTTGGAAAATAACCGCGAAAAAGTGACCAGTAATAAAGTATTCGTTGACGAGCCAATCAATTATCCGCCGACAGGCGATGTCACAATTTCTGGTACACCCACGCAAAATGAAACCTTGATTATTAACAATACAATTGCAGATGCTAATGGCTTAGGTACTTTGAATTATCAATGGTTGAGTAATGAGTTAGCCATTAGTGGCGCGACACAAACTACTTATGCCTTAACGCAGACGGATGTAGGCAAAGCGATTAGTGTTAAAGCCAGTTACATCGATGGGTTGAATAATTTTGAAACGGTCACAAGTTCTAAAGTAACTGTCACTAACGTGAATGATTTACCAACGGGTTCTGTTTTAATTACTGGCACTGCAAAACAAGGAGAAGTTTTAACCGCGTCTAATTCACTCGTCGATGCAGATGGTTTAGGCACAATTAGCTATCAGTGGTTAAGTAATGGTGCAGAAATTTCTGGCGCAAACCAACCGACTTATACTTTATCAGCTGCTGAAGTTGGTAAAGTTATCAGTGCTAAAGCGAGTTATATTGATTTACAAAATACGGCTGAAAGTGTGATTAGTGGTTTGACAGTATTAGTTGCAGCTGTAACACCCGTTGCCCCCGTTATTAGTTCTAGCGATAGCACAATAATTACTCCGACTTTTAACGGTTTAACCAAAATCGGTGACGCAAAAAACAACACGCTTATTGGTGCGAACAAAAACGACGACCTTTCAGGATTGGCGGAAAATGACACGCTACTCGGCAAAGTTGGCAATGACCGATTAAATGGCGGAGAAGGCAAAGACAGTTTGACGGGTGGATTAGGTTTTGATGAATTAACGGGTGGCGCGGGCTTAGATAAATTCATTTTTACGGTAATCAAAGACGCACCACTTTCACGCGCTAAAATTGAAATCATCACCGATTTCAACCACAAAGAAGGCGATAAAATCGACCTTTCTACTATCGATGCAAATGCGGATGTAGCCCAAAATCAGGCATTTACAAAACCCACGATTGGCGCAGAATTTTCGGGAAACTTTGCGAAAGCGGGACAGTTATTTTTTGATACCACTGACCACGTTCTTTATGGCACAGTGAATAATGACGGTGCAGCGAGTTTTGCGATTCAACTCAATGGAGTGAGCAGTTTAGTCGCAAGTGATTTTATTCTGTAAAAATGGAAAACCAGATAGCAGTGTCAGAAATAATCCCAATGATTGGGGCGAGAACCCGCGTTATATTTTGGATTTGGTTAAAGTGGGAAGTATTGAAATTGTGAAGGCGTTGCCTGATTTGAATGAAAGTAAAAATATCGGGAGTAATTAAGATGGATTTAGAAATTTATAAAAATCTTGGTATTGATTCTTCACAACGAAAAATAGCTGAAATGCTAGCTGAAAATGACCGTTATAAACAATTTACGGGATTAAGTGATATTCAACAGCAGTATGAATTAGCAAGCAAGTACAAACAGGAAAATAATGTTACTCATTTAAGTTCAATGCAACAGACGCTTAACGCACTGGGGATGCAAAAATCTGTAGCATCGAAAATGACTGAAATTCGGCAAATGATGGAATTTAATAACGAAAAATTTGGTCTGGATAGTATAAAAAAATCTGTACTGGACACATTAGATGCGAATAAAGCAAGTTATTTGGACGGCATAAAATCGGCACAAGAAGCGTTAGTAAATAAAGATAATTTATTTCATTCTCAAACAATGCGAGCATTGCGTGAAATTAGCGAACTATCGTCGTTTAAAGCTATTAGCTCTTTAGAAAATTTGCCGTTTGAAAATTTAGCTAAAAATTTCATTTTTGATGAAAGGTTATTTACCGCTTTTGACACTGGAAGTTTAGGTGCTGATTTATTTGAGGTGATGGATGAAGAAACTACCAAAGAATTAGCTAAGACAAATGACTTTAATCTTTTATCGGATTCTACTAAACAGGCAATTTACCGTATCTTGGAAGCTATCATTTTGTGTTACTTGGTAAATGTAGCTACTGGCAGTAATCCAAATGTGATAGAAAATTTGTCTAAACTATTCGCTACGGACGAACAAGTTGAATTTATAGGCACGCCTTCTGAAAAGAGTACTCCTGATAACAGACATAATGAACAAGAAAACATTGAAACAATATATGCTGCAGAACTTGGTAAAAATGAAAGCAATCAAGTCCAGCCTAAAGATTCACGCGCCGATAAACTTGCACAATTACAAGCCAGCCAACACGACCCGCTTTTTATGAACGATTTACAAACAGCCAATGATGATTTTTCTCACATTGATAACGAGGGGTGGTAATGCGTTGGGAAATTTATTTGGTGAACCTTGACCCATCGATTGGCTCAGAACAAGGCAAAACACGTCCTGTTTTGGTAATTAGCGATTATGAAGTCAATGCAATTTTGCCTGTGATAAACATTCTGCCACTTACGTCACTAAAACAAGGTCGCCGAATTTACCCGAATGAAGTGTTATTGAAAAAAGAGATTTCAAGATTAGATAAAGATTCGTTGGTGTTGTGCTATCAAATCCGAACCGTTGATAAAAAACGGCTGATTAAAAAATTGGGCGAAGTGAAAAATGAAGACACTCGAACCGAAATTATTGATGCGTTAAGTTTTCAGTTGGGATTGTAGTGGGATGGTAAAAAAACATTTTGAATCCCATATTTGGGATAGTGAAACGTCCCAATGGGATAATGCGGGATAGTTATGAAATTCACTATTTCAACAGCTTCTGCGGCTACTGGGAAAGGCAAATCAACGATTCATAGAGCCATTCAAAGCGGTAAGTTATCTGCCACTCGCCTTGATGATGGCTCATTTGAAATTGATGCCTCAGAACTATTTAGAGTATTCACGCCCGTCCCAGTGGAACGCACCGAAACCGTCTCAATGGGAAGCAACGGGACGGAAATTTTACAAACTGAAAATGAGTTTTTGAAACGCCAATTGGAACGCGAAAGAGAGTTTGTTAGGTCATTAGAGGGGTTATTGGCAGAGGCGAATACAGAACGTCGAGAACTGCTCCAATTGCTAACCCATGAACCTCAAAAAACAAAAACGGGATTGCTGTGGAAACGTATTTTCAAACGATAACTCGAGGTCATGGTTACTTATGAGCAAAAATAAACCTAGCCGTTTATTATCTGAAATTTATGAAACTGCCTTAGATTTTCATAATGAACGGGTTAGTAACAGCGCAACAATTAGCCAGAAAAGTTGGTCTGTCTGACAAAGAGGTCATGAGAAAACTTCGCTATCAAAAAATTCCAGCGAAAAAGGTAAAAGTGTCTGGAGGTAATGGATTGATGGGGCAATATCGGATTATGAAAAATTATTACGATGAACAGCAAGCAATGGCGATTTTAGTAGCAAGTGTAATATAAGTCTTTAACATTACCGTTACAAGTGTAAAATAATTCAAAAAGTAAGTTTTCTTTACACGGTGGAATGCGGGTTGTAGCGGATGCGTGAAGTGTTAAATAATGTGTACCCATTTTTACACGGTGTAATGCGGCTTGCAGTGTGTAAAGGTGATTCATGTTACACAGTCACGATTGAAGTTGATTAGCTGAAACAATCATCAAACTTTCGTCACGTTTCACCTGAGGGAGACATTGAGAAATGATGGTAAAAAGTTACTCAAAATTCCTTAGCGGGAATTTTTTATGTGTTTCGTTCATCAACCCATAGTTTGGGCTAGCAGTGAATTAAATGCCATTCAATAGCATGGTTCACTGTGAAAAATCTTTCACACTCTGCTATTGCCTATGGCTTAACTCTTACAAGTTCGTTTCTTTGGTGCTGCACAGGGTAACGCTATCACCGCTAACTTAGTCATACCAACGGCATCCGCTTAATTCGGGGCTTTTCGCCAAAAAACTGATAATTCTAAAATGCCATAAATCGAAACCACAAAAACAAACTAATTTAAATACTCTATTTTCATGCCATTTTATAACAGTTTGTTTTTAATCTTAAAATAAATGTTGGCATGATTTATACTCCGTAATGATTGCGTTTAATGAAAAACGGTAAATTATGCAAAAACCGCTACAGGGGGCATTATTCGGGAGGGGTTTCGGGACACTCAGTTTAGGATGCGTAAGATATTACCTAATCCTTGGCATGGCAGCTATTGGAGCAGCAACGTTTCTAGGTTCTGCAAACAAACTTCTTACACGATTTACGGTCATTTATTCGAGTAACCTTTAGGACAATTCAATTACCTAAGAAAAATAATTGAATTGTGTTTTTAAAAGAAAATTGATTAGATTAGCTAATTCAGTTGCTAGGGATTAAATTTAAAGCGTTGCTGACCTCATACCCGTCAAACTGTGCTTGAGTTTTAATCATTCTCCCAGCAAACAATTCTTTAAGAGTATCTCGTAAATTAGTAACCCAGTTAAGGTTTGAAGAAACGGGGATTTTATTATTGACCATATAGTCAATCTTTGCCGTTAGACGGGTTGCTGAACCATCAATATGAACATAGTGTGATTGAGCTTCTCTAACCATTTTCATCAGGTGCGCGTTGGTGTTAATAAATTTATTGCTCCCATAATCGCTTGATACGGGAATAATAAACTCATCACCTTGTAGGGTTTTAGCTAAACAAAAATGAATCGTTTCAAAGCGGTACATATCGCAATTATTAGCCGCTATTTGTGGTTTTAAAAGATAAAGTTCACCATCGATATGAAAGGTAGGCATTGGGAAAATTTGCGGGTGGACGATGAAAAAAACATCTGTAATAACCGCTATATGGATAGCTTGTGTTTCATTTAGTATGATACTTTGCAAAGTATTCATGATATTCCTTAATAAAAAAGCTGCTTAACTTTTCGCAATCAAGCAGCTTAATGTTGGTTCTATTTAATGTTGGGGATTCATCACTGAGTAATAATCATTGATTGTTGTTATCGAACGGTTATAAATCGATGGTTGTAATAAATACCTAATATCTTTCCAAAAGGTGTACGGTAAAAGATTAGCTTTATAGGTTGATAACGCAAACTCATGATTAGGATTTTCTTGAGTGGGGGGTAAGTATTTAAACCATGTCGTAATTTGCATACTGGTATGTACAAGTGTCTCGATACTGGCACATAACCTGCTGTCGTCTAAAACTTGTGGGATAACAAAGAAATCACCTCCACCACTATAGCGAGCTAAAAACAAATTTACTAACTTCACTTCTGGCAAACTACGGTTTTCAACTAATGTTGAATTAACAAACCACCAATTGTCATCGATAGTTGAATACAGCATAGGGTAATCTAAAAGAAATTCCGCTTTCATTATGCGAAAAGGACGGTTCTTTTCAGGCAAACCTATTTTTATTTCTTTTCTGTTTAACGCGATAAATTCTTTACTGGCTTTCATAGTATCCATTTTATTTAACTCCGATTTGATTATTTGTGATTTGATTATTTGTGGACTGCGAATTGACCCATTTTATTACGGCTTCAAGGTCATAACGTATTGTAGATTCACTGACTTTATTAAAAGGTAATCCCTTTTTTCTAAGGGTTTTCAAGGTGCTGTTACTTATCTGTAAGAACGCACAGATTTCTTGAGAATTTTTGAACATATAAATCCTTACGGTAAATACCGCGTTTAAAAGTAATGACTAACTGTATTGCGTCTTTTTAGATTTTTAGGATTAAACAGAAGTAACGCTGAACTTTAGAATTCATTAGAATTATTTTTTTGTTTAACGGGGCAAATTAAGGCATTTTAGAAATGAAAGGAAAATCTTAGGGCTTGCCGTATTTGAAAAAGTTTATTAACGATTGATGAAAAAAAAATGATTTAGTTCCCCTTGAAACATCATACGGATATGATTTCAAGGGGAGTGTTTAACAATTTACCTGTGGTGATAGACTTTGTTAATTTAACGAATGAAACACTTCAGAAGGAATATGATTTGGGGCAAGCCAATGATTACCTTCATTAAATTCAACATTGATAAACTCTGAATTTGTACCCATTACGGTACCCGCTCCGAACTCGTTATGATAAACCTTCGCCCCTTTTTCATAAGGCGATGCACTCAAGGATGTTGTTTGCTTAGTAAGTGAAATTAACTCACGCGGAATTTCAGACAGGAATCTTGAAGGTTTAGCAAAAATGGTTTCGCCAAACAACGACCTCTGCCGAGCGTAACTGATAAAGAGTTTTGATTTAGCGCGTGTGATACCTACATACATTAAACGCCGCTCTTCTTCGAGTAACGCGGTTTTTGCAGGAAATAAGCCTTGCTCAAGTCCAACTAAAAACACCATCGGAAATTCCAATCCTTTAGACCCATGAAGGGTCATCAGTTGTACCCCTTTAGGTTTTGTTGCATCATCGGATGATAGATAAGCATTAGCCAAAAACTGTTCTACGATGCTTAAAGGACTGTCATCATCGCATTCAAACCTTTCAGCAATACCCAGAAGCATCTTCAGATTTTCAATGCGTTCTAGGGCTTCAACGCCTTTTTTATAATGTTCAACAATACCTGAGCGTTTTAAAACCAGTTTGATACACGCTTGCAACGACAAGTTTTCACTAACATTTTTCATCGCATCCATCACCTCTAAAAACTGTGATAGAGCTTGATTCGAGCGTGACGGTAGAACTTTAGCATCAACAATTTCCTTTGCCGCTTGCCAGTAATTTAACCGTGCTTGAATAGCATGATTACTAACGATTTCACGCGACTTTTTACCTATTCCCTTCGGCGGTGTAGACGCAAGCAGTTCAAAATCATAGTTATTTCCATCACCAGATAAAAATCGCAAATGTGACAAAACCAGTTTAATTTCTTGGCGTTCATAGAATTTAAACCCTTTAGCCACATGAAACGGGATACGCTCAGAGAGCAATAGTTCTTCATAAATACGGCTTTGAGCGTTGATTCGATACAGAATCGCAATATCTTCAAGTAAGCCACCCGCGCTTTGCCAATCTTTAATTTTACCTATGACAAATTGCGCTTCTGCGTTTTCATCACTCGCGCCATAAACTTCTATCAATTCGCCGTCAGGGGCTTGTGACCACAACGTTTTTCCCAAACGTTTTTTATTATGAGAAATCACGCTATTCGCAGCGTTAAGGATATTGTTTGAACAACGATAGTTTTGTTCCAGCTTTACAAATTCATGGTTAGGGTAATGGGATTTAAAGGCATACATATTCTCAATTTTAGCCCCACGCCACCCGTATATTGACTGGTCATCATCCCCAACGATAAATAAATTTTGCTCATCTTCAGTCAGTAACTTTAACCAGGCATACTGGATAAAATTTGTATCTTGGAATTCGTCCACTAGCACATACTGAAATTTTTCTTGGTAATAAGCCCGAACAGTGCCGCTATCACGCAAGAGTTCAAAACTTTTTAGCAACAACTCACCAAAATCAACCAGTGATTCATCATTGCAGTAGGACTGATAAAGTCCATACAATCTACCGAACAAGTCAAAGGCTTCAGGGTTTGCCCTCAATCCTGCGTCTTTTTGAGTGTTGATATAGTTGACAACAAGTTTCGCATCCATTTCAAGTTCAAGCTCTTTAAGAATACGTTTTACAATCGACATTTGTTCTGAAGGGCTGATGACCTTAAAACGCTCTTTACAATTAAAACACAACATTTTGTACGCGATACCGTGAAAGGTTCCCATCCAAAGATTGGGCAATGCCATATCAAGCTGATGTTCTAATCGTTCACGCATTTCTGCGGCAGCTTTATTGGTGAATGTGACCGCTAAAAGTTGTTCTGGTAAAGAACCTTGTTCAAGTAAATACGCAAGCCGAGAAACCAACACTTTCGTTTTACCTGTACCTGCACCAGATAAAATCAAAGAACTTCGTTTATCGCTTTCTACAGCGCGTTTTTGTTCATTGTTTAACATAATAAATCTCCAAGATATTTGCCAAAGTCACTCGCAACATGAGGTTCTGCGGTGCGTTTAACAGGATTGATAACACCCGTGTTGTTACATTCATAAGCATCAATCGCCCAGAACTCACAGTCAGGATTATTGGAAGGAAGATACAAAAAGGGATACTTAGCCGTTTTAATGTCACTAAAATTCACATAAACACCCTTTACTTGGGGGCATATTTTTCTATTCATCAATAAACCCCTTGAGAAATGAAAGTTCATCAGACAATACCAACGCCCTAGGAATAAGGGTTTCTCTTACCCCGCTGTTAGAACTCACAGCAATACCTATGAATACTTGATACTCGCATTCATAAACAAACCCATCGAAAGGACAGGTTTTAGCATGTAGGGATAGATAATCTTGCACACGGGTAATAACCGTTATTTGCGTAGTACCTGCTAATTGGAAGCGATGTCTTAACAGTTCGCTATAAGGCAATGCGTCATGAATATCCTTTGCAGATTCAATTACTGTAAGCATTACTAAGTACCTCGTTGAATAAATCATTTACGCCGATAGTGTCAGGAACTATCAATAACGTGTCAGATTCCAAATACACTTCAAAGCAGTGAAAGGACGAATGATGTTCAATAACATCTATAAATAATCCATCGTCCTCAAATACGCCTAACACCTTTAAATCTTGTAAGGATTCAATAAATATCACTTCGGTATCTAGCCCTATTGATTCGGTATTCGGATAAAGTTGTGTGAGTTTTGCATCAACAAACACCTTAATCAGCGGGTCTTGTATCCGTGCATCATCAAGTTTCTTTATTTCAAACATAAAAACCTCTGGCAATAAAAACCCCTTACCATCACATCAATGACAGTAAGGGCTACGGAACTTCTTTAAATTAAAAAGGACGGGCTTCAGGACGGTTTAAATTCACGTCATAAAGCAAGTGACTGAGTTCGCGGAATGATTGATAATCGAGCGTAATAGCCGCTTTCTTACGGTCATTCTGTACAATCAGATTCACTTGGCTACCATCATGTGTTTCCTGCACACTAATAGCACCACCCGTCACACCATTGATATGAAAGGTTTTACTGACCAATCGCACAGGGTTTTCATAGGCGGATTGATACAAGTTAGCGGGTTCAGCCATTAACACGATTTGATT
>CAZLGN010000024.1:12683-16085 GCA_964558865.1 uncultured Methylomagnum sp. | reverse complement strand
ATTCTTTAGTATTGATGCTTCGTCAAGCTAATTTTTTATGAGAAAGCCGTGTCGCCCAGCAGCACCGAGACGTTGTTGCTATACATGTTTGCGGTGACGATATCGGGTTTGCCATCGCCGTTGACATCGGTAACGCTCACTTCAGGATATTTTCCTACCGAAAAGGTGGTTTGTGCTGCAAAACTACCTTTGCCATCGCCCAGCAGCACCGAGACGTTGTTGTTATCCCCGTTTGCGGTGACGATATCGGGTTTGCCATCGCCATTGACATCGGCAACGCTCACGGAGGACGGATTAACACCAACGGTAAACGTAAATTGGGCGGCGAAACTACCTTTGCCATCGCCCAGAAGCACCGAGACGTTGTTGCTATCCCCGTTTGCGGTGACGATATCGGGTTTGCCATCGCCGTTCAAATCAGTAATGCTTGCTGATACGGGACGATCACCCACCGCAAAGGTCGTTTGTGGCGCAAAAGAAACATCATAAGATCTTACGGTCGTTGTTTTTAAAGTTGACATTTTTATCCTGTTGGTCGTTGTTAATTTCACTGATGATAGTCACTCGGGCAAGAGCTTTGTCTTTGATAGTGATTTCATTATCTGTTTGTTGACTGTCTAAAATTTGTATGACGTAATCAGGTATTTCGTTAAAAGTTAGCGGCTGAAACTCATTGTTATTGACGATTCCTTGACGTGTTAAATGATTCAGAACGTGAGTTGGCAAATCTTGTCCAGAATTGTTGCGACAAAACAAGCAACTTAACGGAATCAAATTGTTAATGACATCATCTAGCTTTTTCTTGGGTTCAAGGCTTTTTACAACTTTTGCACACAAGATGCTGGCACCGAATAGTTTTACGTTACTTTTTGCCGCAGGGCGTGACAGAGGACTTGTGACTTTTTCTTCGCCCCAGTAGGAATAAAGGCAATACAACGGAACAACTTTGTTTTTCTTCGCAGTTTTAATCAATTTCTCAGTTTGTATTCCGTTTTTGTAATGTAGATATTTGTACTCAGTGCCATTAAGAGAAATAACTTTTGCTTGTACACGCAGACCAAGCCATTGACCAGATTTACCCGTGAGCCAAATCTCCCAATCCGCTCCATTCTTGCTTTCTTGATTGTGGGTAAAAGTGTTAATTTGGTAATTGCCGCTATTTTCTAATTTTTTAAGCTCAAGCACGAAAAAATCAGTAATAGATTCTTCACCAATTTTTGATTTGTATGTGTGGGCTTCTTTGAGCTTATTCCAAATCCAAATAGATTGTTTTTCAGTAATTTCACATAGCATGGTTGTTATCTCGATGTTTTTCGTAATTCAGCGACGGCTTCAATTGTTAAGCCAGTTAATTCAGCAATGATTTCTAAATCAAGATTTTTAGCGAGCATTCCTTTTGCAATGGCTAATGCTTTGGCTTGTTCGCCTTCTGCTTTCCCTTTCGCTAATGCCTTAACTTCGCCTTTTTTAAGCGCGTCATGAAATAGCTTTTCTTGTTTCTTTTTGAATTCTTCCCAATTGTACTCCTCAATCATTTGGGCTTTTTCTTCGGGTGAAACACCGCTTTTTTGAATGTGTTCGACGACTTTTTGAACTTCCAATTTGTGATAAAGCGATTCGTCAATGCTGCCATCTAAGCTGTCAAAAATAACATCTAGCCATTCACGATAAGCAGTTGGTGTATTTTCATCAGCATGACGTGGACACAAAAAAACCACTTTGTGCGGAATTTCACCTAACGCTTTGCCAGCTTTTGTTTTCAAATCAAAATCAATCGTTAAAACGTCTTCGCGGTATTTTGTATCAGAAGACGTTAAAACCACGATGGTATAAACCGCAAGTGGCGGCTTATAGTTTTTGGCATTTTCCGCCTGTTCGAGCAAGGCGACGCAGTGATAATGTAAAAATCGGTCGTAATGATCGTCGGTGGAATACTGATGTTGAATTTCGACAATTACCCGTCCGTCATTATCTTGGGCGTACAAATCGAACTTTACCGCGACTTTACCAATCGCTGGCTTGAATTCTTTTTCAGTTTCAACTTTATCGATGTTTAGCTCGATACCCAAAATATCGCGCACAAAACCTTTGAAAACATCTACGTCGCAAAACGCTTTTTTGAAAATAACACCGTACTGCAATGAGGCAACTTGTTTCATAAGTGGATATTCCTTTTGAAAGATGGCTGGTTTGGTTGTGCGTTGTTTCGTAATTTAGCGACCGCTTCAATCGTTAAGCCCGTCATGTCGGCAATCTGTGCATCATTCATAACAGCCAATAAATTACGCGCGACTTCTGTTTTTCCGCGCATTTCTCCAATAGCTTCGCCATCTAGTCGAGCCGTTCCAAAACTGTTCCGCGCCTTGCCAATCGCAAACCCTTGGCTTTCGTAAATATCGAGTTCCTCTTGTGTCCAATGGTGTTGCGCGGCAATGCCATAAGCCTCTTGCAAAGCAGGCGTATTCGCATTTTCTGGCACACGGTCTAAATTGTCGGCTTGTTGAATGAAGTAAATCCATTTATCCGCAATCGTTGCCAGTTCAGCTTCCGATTTTGTGAATTTTGGCAGCTCGATAAAATTAAATTCTAAATCTTTTAAATCATGTTGTCCTGTCTCGGAATTCAAAATTATTCGTTGCCAAAGATTTTTTTGAACGCAATGTCGGTTTTAGGGTCTACGAATTTCATTTTGATTCTTTCCCGTATTCATTTTTCAAGAAAAAACCCGCCTTTTGAGCGGGTTTGTTTTTTGTCGAGAACTACTCGTTACATGGTGCGTGGATGCCGAAAGCGAGCGGAGCGACTGCAAGCTACGCAAGCGAGCGAAAGAAACGCACCGATTAAAATAATCATCATGCCGCTAAATGCTCAAAATAATTATTTGATTTAAGCATTCCCGCCAACGCTTCATAAACATTCGCGTTTTTTCTGATAATTCTTAAAAAATCGCGTTCAATTGGTTCGATGTCTTTTGTGTTTTCGATACCAAATAACAAGTAATCAGCACTCACGTTAAAAAACTTACTTAATTCTTCTATTTGCTGCACAGTCGGCTTGTTTTGCCCACTTTCAATCATTGAAATTGATTTAGGACTAAAACCAATTTCATGACCCAACTGCGTTTGGCTTATACCTTTTTTCTTTCTGAGTTCTCTAATTCTTGCTCTCATAAATAATTTCCCAAATCTTTTGTTTGTAATTGCGATTTTTAAAATCTAAAATAACACTTTCTAAATTTCCCTTGCTCAGTTAAGCAACAACCAAGCAACATTTACGCAATATATATTATGGATAAGAAAAAAATACAATTTTTATTAAATAAGCACGGTAAATCTGTCTCTATTTTTGCTAATAATAGAAAAAATCGGGACAGCCCCGTCGTTACTGGGTTTCGTGAAAAAT
>CAZLGN010000024.1:0-12583 GCA_964558865.1 uncultured Methylomagnum sp. | reverse complement strand
GCTAATAATAGAAAAAATCGGGACAGCCCCGTCGTTACTGGGTTTCGTGAAAAATTGGCGGCAGAAGTTGACCGCTCTTCAGAGGCTAATGAGGATAAATTTAACTCGAATGTCGATGCGTTGGCTTATTCGGGTTTAAAAACCCCTTCGGTGGTCATGGAAAGCTACATTTTATCCGCAACGATTGCCAAGATGGAACGCAACACCGACTTTCTCCCAAAAAATACCGACAAGGCATTAGCGGGTAATTGTGGTCGGCGGGTAATGCCGCCCAAACTGCGGAAAAAGATTTTCGGACTCGACTTTGATGGCGACGATTACGACTGTAGGGAATCAACGGTCGATATTATCGATTATAAAGGCTCTTTGTCTTATCAGGGGGTAATGTGTTGCCATAACATCTGGGCTTGCCCTATGTGCGCCCGTAAGCTCTCAGAGCGGCGTAAAAAAGGGCTTTCTGATTTGCTTAACGCACACTTTATGAGATTTGGAGCCGATACTGTTACCGCTTCGCTGTTCACTATTCCGCACTCTCAATACGATAATCCGAAGGACATAAACAAAAGGCTTACTAAATCTTATAAAGATATGCGCGAATCTCGCGATTATAAGCAGTTAATGAAGACTCTAGGCGGGTGTGGTTCATCTCGTGCGCTTGAAGTCACATGGGCTACGGTTAACGGCTTTCATCCACACATTCATGTTTTACATTATTTTGAAAATTGCTTGATGTTGCACATTGATTTTATAGCCGATACGTTTTTTAACTTGTGGGCGGATGCGCTGAAAAAGAATGGCTTTGATGAACCAAGCCGTAAGGCGTTTGGGTGCAAGTTGGTTGGCAGTGATTCAAAAACGGTTGACGCGGTTTCGGCTTATTTTTCTAAGCCCGAATCGGATGTTAATGATGCCGATATTTTGGGTTATTTGAAAAAGCATCCCGAAGTTAAATCTGTTAAAAATGCCGAAGGTGTTGATGTTTCTGGCTGGTCAGTCGCTCACGAGATGACGAAATGGCATTTAAAACAAGCGCGTAGTGATAGCAAAAATTATCGTTATTCGATGTTTGATTTTGTGCGCGGCTATGCCATTGCTGACGCTAACGGCGACGAAGAGTCTAAAAAGCAATTTAGAACGCTTTGGTTGCTGTATCGTGAAGCGTTCAAAGGTCAACGCCAATTATGGACAACCCATAAACATTTTAAAATCAGCGAGTTGGAATTATCGGACGATGAACTTGGCGAGAAAGAGTTAGAAGAACCCGTTCAAACTGTTGTTGCGTCGATTGATTTTAAACACTGGTTAGTCGTGGTTTTCATGGGTGCGCGTGGCGTTTTACTTGAAAAAGCAAAAAAGAAGGGCGCAGAGGGGGTCGCTTCTGCACTCGAGGTCATTGTTGCAAGTTATCGGGAGTTTTTCCCAGACAATCCGTGTCAATTGCCGTCTGATGACGATGATATTGACGACCGTGAAATTGAAATGATGAGTGAAATTCAGTTGATGATGGTCGCCACTTGTATCTACTTGGTTTACGACTAAGCACTTCTAAAATTTGACGTTTTCGGCTTTTACGGCGTAGCTTTGCCTAAAATTTGGCATTTCCGCTACTTTTAGAATTATGTCGTGATTTTCTTTGGCAATTTCTTGTTTTATTTGCAGTGGTTCGGCGTGTTCGGTTTAGGTTTGAATGACCGTTACAAGCAATCAAGTTAAATATCATCCGATAATTATCGGCTTAACTTTTACAAGTTCGTCTACATTGGGTTCGCTTGGTTTCGTGTTACTCGTAACGCTATTACCGCTAACTTAGTCATACCAACGGCATCCGCTTAATTCGTGGCTTTTCGCCAAAAAATCGATAATTCTAAAACGCCATAAATCGAAACCATAAAATAAAATAAACATAAACACTCTAATTTTATGCCATTTTTCAAATAATTGTTTTAATAGTAATTATTTAATGTTGGCATGTTTATTACTCCGCACTTATTGCCGATAATGGAAAAGGGCAAAAAGGGGTTAAAAATCGCTGCAAACCGCATTATTCGGGAGTGGTTTTGGTGCGCTCGGTTTTGAGCGAAATAGATGCAATTTGATGACCCCCGTCACACTTTCTCAAAAGTGAGCGGTAAGTAAGCAAAATAGGGTCAATCAACAAATTTTTCGAAATCTCATTTTTGGGAACATAGCAAACATATAATAAAAGTCCAATTGACATTGAAAATCGTTTAAAATCATCAAGAAGTAAATTTTCGGCGAAGTTCGTTGTATTCATCGCTAATGGCGGCGAAAAAGAGACGATATTTCACATGTTTTGTACCTAGCTAGTCAACGTTGGAATAATCGATGACAAATACTATTCAGCCTTACAAAGGGCATATAACCGATTTAAAAGCTATTCTTCATTCGAAACGCGCTAACATTTTTTATTTAGAAAAATGTCGAGTCAACGTGAAAGACGGTCGTGTCGTTTATCTAATTGATGCGAAAGCCGAAAAGCAGTATTGGAACATCCCGATTGCAAACACAACAGTAATTTTGTTGGGGATTGGAACATCCATCACACAGGCGGCAGTCAGAATGCTCGCCTCGGCTGGTGTTTTAATTGGTTTTAGTGGGAGTGGAGGAACACCTTTAATTGCCGCAATGGAAGTTGAATGGTTTTCACCACAAAGCGAATATCGTCCAACAGAATATCTACAAGGTTGGATGTCTTTTTGGTTTGAAGACTCAAAACGTTTAAAAGTCGCTAAACAATTTCAACATTTGCGATTAGCTTATATTCAACAGGTATGGTCAAAAGATAAAGATTTGCAAAACGAGGGATTTCATCTTGATGATATTGTAACTGAACAAGCATTAAAAACATTCTCAGAGAAAATCGAACCTTGCTCAAACGTCAATGACTTGATGCTAGTTGAGGCGGCATTTACCAAACGCCTCTACAAAGTTGCTGCAACGTGTACAAAACACAACGGCTTTGTGCATAGTCGAGATAGTGATGACGACGCTAACGCCTTTTTGAATCATGGCAATTATTTAGCCTACGGTTTAGCCGCAACAACTCTTTGGGTGTTAGGAATTCCACATGGTTTTGCAGTAATGCACGGTAAAACACGGCGTGGCGCGTTGGTTTTTGATGTTGCAGATTTGATTAAAGATGCAATTGTTTTACCCATGGCGTTTGTCTGTGCGAAAGCCGAAATGAGTGAGCAAGAATTTCGACAACACTGTTTGCAAGCGTTTACCAAACACAACACGTTAGATTTTATGTTTGATGCAGTTAAGAAAATAAGTTTAGAAGGTAATCAATTATGATGGTTACATTCGTTTCACAATGTGAAAAAAATGCTTTAAACAAGACGCGCAGAGTTTTGGATAGTTTTGCGAATCGGATTGGTACGAATGTCTGGCAAACGTTTATCACAGAAGAAGGATTGCAAGCGGTTAAAAAATTATTGCGACAAACCGCAACTAAAAATACCGCTGTTTCTTGCCACAGAATACACGGTTATAACCGTTCCGAATTAGACTGGATTGTGGGTAATCGTAGTAAATTTAACTCACAAGGTTTTGTTCCCGTTCACACCACAAAACAAAATGTGATTAACACGCAATATGAAAACGATTGGCATTATTTACCGTTAATTAAAAGTTTAACGGCGTTATCGGCGTTGTTTCACGATTGGGGCAAAGCGTCGATTTGTTTTCAAGATAAATTAAAGCCCGCGAAGTCAAAGAAAGCTATAAGCGATCCGCTTCGTCATGAGTGGGTTTCTTGTTTATTGCTTCATGCGTTTGTAAATGGGGGAAAAGAAGATTCAGAATGGTTGGCGCGTTTAGCCTCTGGTGAAATCAACGAAACCGAAATCACTAAAAATTTAGCCGCAATCAAAACGCCGCTTAAAAATTTACCACCTCTTGCGAGTTTGATTGCGTGGTTAGTTTTATCGCATCATCGTTTGCCATTGCCACAAGATAAAAGCAAGCAAAACCTACAAAGAGATAAAACACCTAAAGATTTCAAGCAGCTTTTTTCCATTATTACCGCAGATTTTGGCTATCAAAATGCGAGTGATATGGAGAAATGTTTGACGTTTCGAGATGGATTACCGAATCAATCAGAGCAGTGGCTCAAAGATGCCAAAAAATGGGCAGCCAAAACGCAAACCTGTGAAATATCCGCTGAAACAGCTATTGAAAATGGCGCGTGGCGCGTGGTTCTGCATCATGCACGTTTATCTTTGATGCTGGGTGATCATTATTATTCATCACAAGATGCAGATGTAAAGTGGCGTACTGAGTTTAAACCCATTGCTA
The DNA here is from genome assembly GCA_964558865.1 of uncultured Methylomagnum sp. Classification (GTDB taxonomy): domain Bacteria; phylum Pseudomonadota; class Gammaproteobacteria; order Methylococcales; family Methylomonadaceae; genus UBA10906. The sequence goes on along the minus strand of CAZLGN010000024.1, from coordinate 8,263 downwards.
ACACTGATCGAAAAACGGGCAAACCTAAACAGAAACTCGATGAGCATTTAGTCGGTGTTACTGAAAATGCGTTGAAAACTGCACATTTTTTGCCGCAATTTGAGTTGCAATTACCGTTTGCAATCGATATTCGCAACTTGAAAAAGAAAAGTCCGCTGCGCTTTTCTTGGCAAGATACCGCTGTCACAAAAATTAAAGCGTGGCGCGAAAGTGAAGCTACGCAACATTTATCACAGTTCGGTTTTTTTGCTGTCAATATGGCAAGTACGGGGCAAGGAAAAACCTTTGCGAATGCTAAAATTATGCGAGCGTTATCGCCCAAAGCCGACAGTTTACGCTATGTTTTAGCGTTAGGTTTGCGGACTTTAACGTTACAAACTGGCGATGAATATCGTAGTCGGATTGGCTTGGATAGTTCGGAATTAGCAGTTCTGATTGGTTCAAAAGCTGTCATGGAATTACACCAACAAAATAAAGAAGACCTACTTGAAGAAGAATTAAACGCGGAAGGAAGTGGTTCAGAATCGGGCGAAGATTTACTCGACGATGACGTAGATTTTGAATGTGCTATTCCAGAAGAAGGTTTTGTGACGGTTTTAAGGCAAGAACGTGATAGAAAATTCTTATACGCACCAGTTCTGGCTTGCACAATCGACCATTTAATGGCCGCAACTGAAACCAAACGTGGCGGAAAATACATTTTACCGAGCTTACGCTTGATGTCTTCGGATTTAGTTATTGATGAAATCGATGATTTTGACGGTGATGATTTAATCGCAATCGGACGATTGATTCATCTGGCGGGGATGTTGGGCAGGAAAGTGATGATTTCTTCTGCCACGATTCCGCCCGATTTAGCCGAAGGTTATTTCAATGCTTATCAAGCGGGTTGGCAAATTTTCGCGAATTCACGCGACGTGAAAAAAACGATTGGTTGCGCGTGGATGGATGAATTTTCAACGCAAACCGAATCGATAACAGCGAAGGAAAATAGTCACGTTGAATTTAAGGTCGCTCACGCGAAATTTATTGCGAAGCGTGTTAAAGAACTCGTGAAAGAACCTGCAAAACGACAAGGTGAAATTATTTCGCTGGAATCGCTCAAAGAAGATTCCGACAGTGAAAACAAAACGGCGTGTTATTTTGAAATTATCGCCAAGTCGATTATGGAACAACATTTGCGGCATTCCAAAATCGATCCCAAGACTGGCAAACACGTTTCTTTCGGTGTGGTGCGAATAGCAAACATTTCGCCGTGCGTTGAAGTTGCTGAATTTTTGATACAACGTGATTGGGATACGGATATTGATGTGCGTATTATGGCGTATCACAGTCAACAAGTAATGTTGATGCGAAGTGAACAAGAAAAGCATCTTGATCAAGTCTTGAAACGTGGAAATCCAAACGCTCCTTTTGACAATCCAATTATTCGCCAGCACTTAACCGAAAGTACCACGCAAAATGTGATTTTTATTGTTGTTGCCACACCCGTTGAAGAAGTTGGACGTGATCATGATTTTGATTTTGCGATTGTTGAGCCGTCTTCTTATCGGTCAATTATTCAGCTTGCGGGACGAGTTTTACGTCATCGACATGATGAAATTCCGAAAGCACCAAATATCTCATTGCTTCAATATAATTTAAACGGCTTGTTGCGCTCTGAAGAAAACGCGGTTTTTTGCAAACCAGGCTATGAATCTGAACACCATCATTTGCAAACACACGATTTGAAAAAATTGATTGATGAATCTGTAATTACTCAGTCAATTAACGCAATTCCACGCATTCAACGAAAAACGAATCTTGAACCACAAACGAATTTAGCGGATTTAGAACACCACGTTATTCACCAGTTACTGACTTCTTATGATAAAAATGGGGCTGCCAATTTAGAAGGGTGGCTAAGTTCATGTTGGTTTTTGACCGCATTGCCACAAGTTTTAACACCTTTTCGTAGCAGTGAAAAACAAATGAAGTTGTATTTAATTTCTGATGACGATGGTGAAAGTTGGCATTTTATCGAAAAAAATGAGCGCGGTCAGATTGCAAACTGTGAAACTGCGAGACGAATCGAAAAGCGTGAATTGAATTTAGCGTATTCAAAGCGTCTTTGGTTACATAGGGATTACGCCGAATTGATTGAAGCATTAGCGTCAAAAAAGTCAATGTTATTGTCTGATACGGCGTTGCGGTACGGAGAAATTAGTTTGCCCGAAAATCGCCCTAACGGATTTGTGTATTTCGAGCAATTTGGAATGATCACGAAAAAGCGCGACTAATAAAAAGATGTTAATGATTTTTAGGAAGCAAGATGTTTTGCTGAAATTTTTTCACCTAAATTTAGTTGCTTGAATAATACCGTCATCTTTTCCAATGATTCCTTTTTGTCTTTCTGCAAGAATTCTATTTCGGATTTCGTCAGAATTCTTCTTTGAATTAAGGATGTATTTTGCTTCGGATTCGGTAAGGCAATCGAATCCGTAGCTAAAGTAGTCAACCCACCAATGTTCGAGTTCATGATATTTTTCTCCTAACGTTATAAGTGTTTCGTTTGAAATAGCTAAAACAGACGAATAATTTTTGCCTGTTAATGTTGTAGCAGCAAGGGTTTCACATCCAAATTGTGTAAGATAACCACGCAAATTAGCTAAAGTGCCGCCTTGTGTCAGTGTATCATCAAAAATTATTGCGTATGGCGCGTTAATACTAGGTTTGCCATCAAAAGGCGGAGGGAAAGCTAATCGTGAAAAACCATCCGAACCTGTCCGATTCACTTTTGCCGATTGTACAATGTTGAATTCAATTGGCAAATCAAATTCCAATCCGATTGCAATTGCATAAGCTAAAGGAATGCGGTTAATACTTACCGCTTCTTCGGCATGAACAGGAATGAGAAGTGGTTTTTTATTACCAATTATTCCTGCTAATTTGGTCATGGCTTCTTGACTAATTAAATCTGTTGCAAGTGTTAATGCGGCTTCTAAATCGCCATATTTTGCTTCAATATACCTGGGATGTTTCGCGGCTTCACCCATCGGTGAGTTGAGAATAACTTTTGGGAAGTTTGGTTCCCATTTTTGTCTGTAGGGCGCGATTTTCTTGTTCATTACTATATCTTCGAGCCTGGTTGTGACGGGAAAAACAGACAAAATAATCGCCTGTTTTTTAGTTTCTACAAGCTGCCTGTGCGGCAGTAGATTTTAAAAATAGATTACATATTTCTAAGCTGCCTGTGCGGCAGTAACAGGAATAATTTTAAAGTATCAAGATTTTTTATGCAATTTTAAGTTTAGATTACATAGGTGGATTTCTATTTAAATAGGTTTATACTGCCGCAAAATTTTAGCAATTAAAAAAGGCGGCAAAATGTTAGACGAAGCAATCGTAACGTTTTTATCGGAGCGCAAAGCAGTTAAATTGAAGGGCGTTAGCGACGAAGAGCAAATTAGCAAAATTCATGACACTTTCCACCAAGAGAATTGGTTACCTGATGCAGCGAAACGGTCAGGGCAATTATCATTAGTTAGTCATCCGAGCAAATTTACTCACCCTAGCGCGAAAACAAGCTCAATTATTTCCCAAAGTGAATATCGTCAAGATGGTTTTTTACGCTCAGGTAATGTGAATTCTGAACTGGATGTTTTTGGAAATGCCGCTGCAATGGATGTTTATAAATTTTTGTCGTTGATTTTGGCGGACGACAAAACTGTTTTAGTACATTTAGAGGAAAACACGGATTACATTCAACAACAGCTAAAATTAGTTTCAACGCCTTTCGATGAATTACGCGATAATTTTCTGGCAATCAAACAAGATAAATCTTCAAAAATCCGCACTAGCGGACAAGTCAAACAAGTTTATTTTCCCGTCGTTGAAGATTATCACTTACTTTCCATTCTAACGCCTTCAGGACTGATGTTTGCGTTGAAAGAGAAAATCCACAACATTCGTTTTTCAGAAGAAACTAAATTGGCGCGTGAAGCCGAGAAAAATCATGCTTTTCATGCACAGGGTTTTGATGAATTGTACGATTTAACGATTATGGGATTTGGTGGTACCAAGCCGCAAAATATCAGTGTTTTAAACAACAAATTTCATGGTGAAACGTACTTATTACCCTGTATTCCGCCACAATTCAAAAAACGTGATGTTGAGCCGCCTTATTCTGATTTTTTCAAAAACAGCATTTATCCGCGTTTGTACACGGATAGTTTTCAAGCATTTCACCGATTGATTACGGCTAAGGTGAACAACATCAACATTCGTGACGGGCGCGATAACGTGATTGGTTTTGTGATTGATAAAGTTATTGAACGTTCGTGGCAATTTCGCCAACTGGATGCGGGTTGGTCGGAAAAAACCAGTTTACCCATGTATCAAAGAATTTGGCTTGATGACGCATTTTTAGACGAACGCGAAAAAACTTATGACTGGTTAAACCGTGTTATTAAAGAATTGTCGCATTGGTTTATCGATGGTTACAGAAAAGTGATCGGTAAAGACGCGGAGTTATTGGGCGATGAAGAGTTGAGAGAAATTAGAACGCTCATCGAAGAAAATCAGGACGGATTGTTATGAAGAGTATTTTGTTATTGCCGCATATTCAAATTCAAAACGCGAACGCGCTTTCAAGTCCTTACACAATCGGCTTTCCCGCGATGACGGCGTGGCTTGGTGCAGTTCATGCGCTACAACGTAAATTGAATCAAGCGGATTTTGAAGATTTGAAATTTAAAAGCATTGGTGTTGCTTGCCACGATTTGAATTTACAGACGCACAAAGGACGCGGCGATTATGTGCATTCGATTATTGGCTCAGGAAATCCACTAGATAAAGATGGTGGTCGTCCAGCGTTTATTGAAGAAGCGCGTTGTCATTTAGATGTTTCGTTGATTATTGAAATCGAAAATCTGCCGTTTGATGATAGCGAATTAATTGACAAAGTTACAACGTGTTTGCAACGTTTAAAAATTGCTAGCGGTGATATTTTAAGTTGCGGAAAAATAGAATTGCTAACTATTCATGATGAAGTTTCGCATCGTGCATTGATGCGAAAGTTAATGCCTAGTTATGTTTTGATTGAGCGAAGAGAATTGATGATTGAAGCGATGATTAATGGTCAGAGTACTATAGACGCATTACTTGATTATTTAACGATTCAACATCGGTGCATTGAAAATGAAGATGGAGGCGTTGAATGGACACGAAAACGTAAGATTAACGGTTGGATTGTTCCGATTGCGACGGGCTTTCACGGAATTAGTGATTTGGGAAAAGCTGAAAATGCGCGTGATATGACAACGCCACATCGTTTTGCAGAAAGTGTTGTGACGTTGGGCGAATTTAAAATGCCACACCGTGTCAAAAAACTAGATGAGGTGCTTTGGCAGTATTCCGCCGATTTAGAAAATAATTTGTACCTTTGTAAAAATAACATTACTTCACAATAAGGAAAAATCTCATGGCTACAAAAAAAGATGATAAAGCGTCCGTTCTTGCGTTTGAAAAAAAGTTAGTTCCATCAGACGGTTATTTGTATGGCACAACGTGGGCTGAACGTTACGCGAAAGCCGAACCTTTAGAATTGCGTGAAAAATCAGTGCGCGGCACGATTTCAAATCGTTTGAAAAAAGCATTACAAGACGATCCAATGAAGTTAGATGCAGAAGTCGAAAAAGCAAATCTACAAACAGTTGATAGTTGTTCGTTACTGCCACAACATGACACATTGAAATTAAGTTTCACGTTAAAAGTTTTAAGTGGTGTTGAAACACCGTCGGCGTGCAACAATGCGGCGTTTTACGAAAGTTACCAAGCTGCTGCGAAAGGCTACATAACTGAAGAAGGTTTCACTGAATTAGCAAAGCGTTACGCCACCAATATCGCTAACGGGCGTTTTTTATGGCGCAACCGCGTTGGTGTTGATGCGCTTGAAATTCATGTCAAAGTTTCTAATTCTGAAACATCATGGACGTTTGATGGCACGCAAATCAGCACGCAACATTTTGACAATGCAAACGCCGATATTGACGATTTGGCGGTAAAAATCGCCGAGGCTTTGTCGGGTAAAACGGAATTTTTACTTTTGGAAATCAACACCTATGCTCAAATTGGCAACGCACAAGACGTTTATCCAAGTGAAGAATTAGTTTTGGACAAAGGCAACAGCAAATCTAAAAAAAGCAAAATTCTGTATCATGTCAAAAACATTGCCGCATTACATTCACAAAAAATTGGCAATGCGCTACGTTCAATTGACACTTGGTATCCTGAATTTGAAGAACACGGCAAACCGATTGCGATTGAACCGTATGGCGCGGTGACAAACTTAGGTCGTGCGTTCAGAACGCCAAAAGAAAAAGTCGATTTCTTTACGTTATTCGACAAATTTGCTCGCGGTACGAAGTTAGATAATAAAGACGCTGAACATTACGTTATGGCAGTTTTAGTGCGCGGTGGTGTTTTCGGCGAAAGCGAAAAAGAGTAAGCAATATGAAGGCTTATTTAGAAATTACATTGTTACCGGATGTTGATATTTCGCTCAATTTTTTGTTACAGAAAGTTTATCAACAACTGCATCTGAAGTTTGTTGAAATCAAAAATGAAAACGGGTTGCAACCCGTTGGCGTTTCGTTTCCAAAGTACGATATAAAAGCGAATACACTCGGCGATAAAATTCGTTTATTTTCTCATGATGTAGCAATACTCGAACGTTTTAACGCAAAACAAACGCTTAGTAAATTAAGCGATTATGTCCACGTCACAAACATTCGAGATGTTCCAATAAACGTTCAATCTTTCGCGTGTTTTCAACGTTTGCAATTTAAAAGTAGCAATGAACGATTAGCACGGCGCAAAGCTAAACGTGAAAATGTTGATGTTGAAATCGCGTTATCTTCACTGAATCGCTTCAATGAATCACGCACCACTGTACCGTTCGTCATGATTAAAAGTGCGAGCAACGCTGAGACTTTTCGTTTATTTATTGTTTGCAATGAACAATCAAACGATAATTGCACAGTGGGCTTTGGGACTTATGGATTAAGTGGTAGAAGTACAGTTCCAATTTTTTAACCAAAAATTTTTCGCTAATTTAAAAATCAAGATAAATCAAATGTTTATGAATGTTAAAAAATTCGATGGTAAAAACTTGAAATACACCGTATCACTTTGGTTTGTTTGATTTTTATTTGCAAAAGTTGTGGTTCACTGCCGCACAGGCAGCTTAGAAATGCCTGTATCATTTCATGACATTCACGCATTAGTTCACTGCCGCACAGGCAGCTTAGAAAAAAAAGAAAGCTGATAAACGTTATCAATCTGAGTTCACTGCCGCACAGGCAGCTTAGAAAATGTGAAACCCGCCTTCGTCTGGTAGCGGGTTGTTCACTGCCGCACAGGCAGCTTAGAAATAGTTAGGAAAGCGCGTAGCGACAATGGTTCAGTTCACTGCCGCACAGGCAGCTTAGAAATTTAGAATGTCATTTAAAACCGACACTATTTCGTTCACTGCCGCACAGGCAGCTTAGAAAATGTAAGTTTTGTGCCTGACTGTACGTCTAAAGTTCACTGCCGCACAGGCAGCTTAGAAAGCTTGTTGTGTTGCTTTTACCGCGTTAGATTGGTTCACTGCCGCACAGGCAGCTTAGAAATTACAAATTCGATTTAACGACTGTTTTAACGTGTTCACTGCCGCACAGGCAGCTTAGAAATGTTACTTTGTCTTTGTACCTTGTTTAGAACTGTTCACTGCCGCACAGGCAGCTTAGAAATGCGTGAAATAGTTATTGAAGCGATTGTATTTGTTCACTGCCGCACAGGCAGCTTAGAAAGTGAAGGAATGAAATATGTCAAAAGCAAAAATGTTCACTGCCGCACAGGCAGCTTAGAAAAATCGTCTGAGCCTTGTTGTAATTCTGTTGTTGTTCACTGCCGCACAGGCAGCTTAGAAAGTCAGTTTTAAAACGCTTTTTTCCTTCGCTGTGTTCACTGCCGCACAGGCAGCTTAGAAAATTATCGCTGCGAGCTTTCCTAACCAGTGCAGGTTCACTGCCGCACAGGCAGCTTAGAAAAAGCGTTATCCGTGAAAGAATTTGATATTGACGTTCACTGCCGCACAGGCAGCTTAGAAAACGCATTACGCAAAGTATGACGCAAAGAGTAAGTTCACTGCCGCACAGGCAGCTTAGAAATTTAGGTATGTATTGTGTGTATCGTGTGTATTGTTCACTGCCGCACAGGCAGCTTAGAAAATTTAGCATTG
>CAZLGN010000023.1:15657-16440 GCA_964558865.1 uncultured Methylomagnum sp. | reverse complement strand
AAATAAACCAAAATCATGTAACTGATTGATTATTAAGGTTATTTAAATTGAAAAAATCAACATTCCACCCCGCTCAATGTGGGTAATAACCAAAAAACCGTGTTAAAAGCGCATTAGATGAAACCCAATTTTGCTTGACGTTGTAACGACAGACCGCCTCGCTGCTGAAAAAGTGCGAGGCGGTTTTTTTAACGCATTTTGATGGCATTTGTGATGAGCAATTCGTATTTGATTAACTCGTTAATTTCTTTTAAAAGCTGGTTAATAACTATTTGTTTTTCGAGTTCAAATTTCATTTCGAGGTAATTGCACTTAGATGTCTTCTCGGAAAAATGACAGCTAGGCTGGTTGCCAAGCTGGGTAATTTGCGTTTCAACATCATTTATTTTATTAAACAATTCACTCACATTCACACCAAAAATTGACGCAATATCCTTGAGCCGTGACAAATTAACATCTGTATCGCCGCGCTCAATACTGCCATATCCATTCGTTGACATATTTAGCTTCGCTGCCGTTTCTTCTTGTGACCAACCATTTTGTTGTCGCATAAATCGTATTCTGCAATGAACTTCCATAATGTGTCCCATTAAATGTGTAAAAATTATGTGTGGGCGAGTTTAACTTAAAAAATATCAATCAATAAATAAACATCAATAAATTTAATTACTTTTTTATTAAAACTTCTCGTTTCAAAGTGAAAAACTTTCATTTTTTCAGTGAGAATCATTGTTTTTTTAATGAAAGTTATTGCTTTTTTCAATGAAAATTATTATTTTTTAA
>CAZLGN010000023.1:0-15557 GCA_964558865.1 uncultured Methylomagnum sp. | reverse complement strand
AATGCCAAATGCCAAATGCCAAATGCCAAATGCCAAATGCCAAATGCCAAATGCCAAATGCCTGTATTTACTCAAATTTTGGTGGGATGAATGATGTAACTTATTGATGCAACTCCAGAAAAATTACCGAAATGCCAATAATTTCACGGTTCAATTTGAACATCCCAAATCAAACGCGGATCAAAACTTTTTGCAGCAAACATCGTTAAAATAACGACTGCTGCAAAAGCAGTCGCTGCTGAACCTGCAATAATTTGTGCGACACCGCCCAAATCGACTAACGACACCAAAATCGAAATCATAAAAATATCCAACATCGACCAGCGTCCGACAAAGGCAATAATTCGATACATTTGCGTCCAACGTTTGGCGTTCACTTGCCAGCGATAATGCACGCACAATAACAATAAACTTAAGCCCAAAAGTTTCAACATCGGCACTAAAATACTTGCGACTAAAACCAACATTGCAATTGGTAACATATCGCTATGAATTAACGCGATAATTCCGCCCAAAATGGTGTGTGGTTCGCCTACGCCGAGTTGCGTAACGGTCATAATCGGAAATAAATTCGCGGGAATATATAACGCTAACCCACTGAGTAATAAAGCGAATGTGCGCTGAAAACTGTTCGGCAAACGAGCGTGTAAATGACTGCCACAACGTGAACAATTTACAACAAAACGTTGCGCCAAACAGCCACAATCGTGACAACGAATAAGCCCTTGCGCTAAAGCAGTATTATTTTTTTTCATGGGAATTTAATTGCTCAATGTGTCGCCAAAATAAAACGTGGTCAAAATGGCTGGCTAACGTCAAAGTGACCAACAAAAGTAAGACAAAAGCGGTCAAACCTAAACCGAATTTCAATTCTGCCATCGCTGCAAGTTTTACGCAGGCAACGATAATGCCGAGCAAATACACTTCTAACATTGCCCATTCTTCAATGTGTTGTAACGTGCGTAACCAAAGATTCAAATAACGGTTTGGACGTTTAAAATACAAGTGTCCACTAATCAAACATGCCAACACAATGTTTAAAATCGGAAATAACATGCTAGACAAAAAAACGACTATCGACACGCCCCACATTCCTTCTTTAAACAACGTTACTACGCCACTCAAGAGCGTTCCATCATGATAATTCCCCAAAACTTTAATGCCGACAATTGGCAATAAATTAGCAGGTAAAAGCAAACACAACCCTGTCAACGACAAGGCAAGTGTGCGTGTAATACTTTCAGCACTGGGGCGATGCAGTAAATAATGACAACGTGGGCAATGAATTTTTTCGCCAACAACGGGCAATACACGCTTCAATAACAAGTCACATTCTGGGCAAGCGAGATAATTTGCGGTGTTCATAATTTCAATTCCGATAAATTCAAAACCAGTTCCGCCACATTCAAACCTACAACGGTTTCAATATCGACAAACGAAGTCGTTAAACGCGGATTGATTTCTAACACAAAACAAGTGTCTTCCGTTTCAATCAAATCAACGCCGACGTAGCCAAATAAATCAGGAAAAGCGTGAGCAATTTGTGATGCGAGTTTTTGATAACGTCCGTCATCCACTTTGTAATTTACGTCGATAGTTTGCAAAACATATTGCTGATTTATTACGTTAAAAATTTGTAAATTCACACACAACACTCGCGCCACCGCGTTTTTAAAAATACACGACAAACTGATTTTTTCACCGTGACAATGCGGTTGAATAATGTAATTTTTTTCGAATTTAGGCAATGCAAGCCAGTCTTTTTCTGATGTGAGCAAAAACGTATTTTCTGCCCCTACGCCATCAATTGGTTTAATAATCCATTCTTTTGTTTGGTCATAATTAGACGCTGGATTAAACATTTCAGTCGGAACCGTTTGAATTTTTGCGGTGTTTAACATTTGAAATGTGGTGAATTTATTGGCGGTTAATGCAACGGCTTTCGCGGGTGAAGTCAGCAAAATTTTATTAGCGTGTTCAACATAGCGACAAAAACGTTCCAAAATTCCGTCAAATTCAGGCGCAATCACCCAAGCCGCCTCCACGCTTTTTAGCTGTTTTTGAAATTCCCTTTCAGTATCACAGCAAGCCGTCATCAAGACGACTTCAATCGCAGGTAATTTGGCAAAGTTTGCCAATAACGCTTCAATCATCATTTTGCCTTCACGCGCCAAACTTTCAGGCACCATTTCGCCATTCAAACCACCGCCAGTAAGATATTCAAAAATCAAAATTTTTTTAGGCATCTGCAAAGTATCCGTATTCAAAAAAGCTATACTATCACGCTCATTCAGCGGTCAAATCAGGTCATTTTTATTTATGGATTATTTTCCTTTTTTTTTCAAATTAGCAGAGCAACCTTGTTTAGTCGTTGGTGGTGGTTCGTGTGCCACGCGAAAAATCGAATTGTTATTACGAGCCGATGCAAAAATTACAGTTATTGCGCTTGAAATCAGTCCGCATATTTCAGCAATTCGAGGTTTGACCTTGATACAAAAAGCATTTGAACCAAGCGATTTAACGGGTTTTAAATTCGTTATTTCAGCCACAGACAATACTGAAACCAATCAACAAGTCAGTTTTCATGCCAGACAACAAAACGTTTGGGTGAATGTGGTCGATAATCCTGCGTTATGTGATTTTATTTTTCCTGCCATCGTAGACCGTGCGCCGCTAACGATTGCGATTTCATCAGGTGGCGCGTCGCCTGTGTTAGCGCGATTATTACGCGCCAAAATTGAAACGCTTATTCCACCCGCTTACGGCGTTTTAGCGCAATTGGCTGAAAAATTCCGCGAAACCGTTAAACAAACCATTACCCGCCCTGCCCTACGCCGCATTTTTTGGGAAAATGTGTTGCAAGGTCGTGTCGCTGAATTGGTTTTTGCAGGTCAAAATGTGGCGGCTGAAAAAGAACTTACGAACGCACTCACTCAAACAGATTCCTTACCCAATCAAGGCGAAGTGTATTTAATCGGCGCGGGAACGGGTGCCGCAGATTTGCTGACTTTTCGGGCTTTGCGTTTAATGCAACAAGCCGATGTCGTCGTTTATGACCGTTTGGTTTCTGCCGACGTTTTAGATTTAGCGCGTCGTGATTCTGAAAAAATTTATGTTGGCAAAGCACGAAGTAATCATTCTGTGCCGCAAGAAGAAATCAATGAATTACTGGTAAAACTCGCTAAAGAAGGCAAGCGCGTCGCGCGATTAAAAGGTGGCGACCCGTTTATTTTTGGACGAGGCGGCGAAGAAATTGAAACTTTAATGGAACAAGGTGTGGCATTTCAAGTTGTACCAGGAATTACTGCCGCGAGTGGCTGTGCGAGTTATGCGGGCATTCCTTTAACACATCGTGATTACGCGCAATCGTGCATTTTTGTAACGGGACATTTGAAAAATGATTCGGTCAATTTGAATTGGACGCAACTAGCGATACCGAATCAAACCGTAGTAATTTATATGGGTTTGGTGGGTTTGGAAAAAATTTGTCAATCTCTCATCGTGCATGGCAGCTCGCCCGATTTACCGATTGCGTTAATTCAACAAGGAACGACGGTGCATCAACGTGTGATTACGGGAACATTGAGTACGCTAGTTGAAAAAGTGAAAGGCGAAAAAATAACGCCTCCGACGCTGATTATTATTGGAAATGTGGTGAAATTGCGTGAAAAATTGAATTGGTTTGCTAACGAAAAAAGTGTGTTTTAAGCCGTCAGCATTTCACGCACTAACGCTGCCATATTTTGAATGCCACCGCCCAGCCCTAATTTTTCACGCACACAACCTAAATCGGCGCGACAATTTTGAGCGGCTTCGGAATCGGTCAATAATCGATGAATTTCCGTCACTAAATTTTCAGCAGTCGCGTCGTTTTGAATCAATTCGCGCACGATGCTTTCACCAAAAATGATATTCGGCAAGCCAATAAAGCGTGTTTTTATCAGCATTCGTCCTAAAAAATACGTCAACGAATTTAAGCGATAACAAATCACCATTGGAATACCGAGCAACGCAATTTCTAAGGTCGCCGTGCCTGAACAGGTCATAATTGCGTCGCAACATTGCATCACCTCGTAAGGCTGATTTTTAATTACGGTGACGCTAACGTTGGCGCGATTTAAATACTGTTGAATTAACGCATCTGAAATTGAATCGGCTTGCGGCAAAATAAATTGGCAGTTAGGAAAGTCTATTTTTAACTTTTGGGCGGCGGCTAACATGACGGGCAATAACTGTTTGATTTCATTGACCCGACTGCCTGCAACCAATCCAATAATTGGCGCGTCTGTATTTAACAAAAATTTTTCGCGTGCTGCACTTTTGGTTAAATTCGGAATCACCTTATCAACCGATGGATGCCCGACGTAACGGACTGGCACGTTTTCAGCCTCATAATAAGCGGTTTCAAATGGAAAAATCACCGCCATCATATCAATCACCGCGCCATATTTTTTGACACGATTTTTGCGCCATGCCCAAACTTGTGGGCTGACATAAAACAAAACCTTAATCCCATTTTGTTTCGCAAATTTCGCAAGTTGATAATTGAATTCTTTGTAATCGACGCAAATCAATAAATCGGGGCGTTCATTGAGCAACAAATTTTGCATGATTTTTAAAACGCGGCGAATCTCAACATAATATTTGAAGATTTCAACTACGCCGATAATCGCAATTTGACTGGAATCATAGCAAAGCGAAATGCCCGCTTCTGCCATTTTTGCACCGCCCATTCCGCTGGCGGTTACAGTTGAAAATTGTTTTTTGAGTTCTAAATACAGATTTGCCGCGTGAGAATCACCCGAACTTTCACCCGCACTGAAACAGATTTTAAATTTTTGCATCAATGAGACGGCTCTTGATATTTATCGTGAATTTCTAAAACGTCATTCCAAGCACGAAAAAATGCCTCGATACATTTTGGATCGAAATGCGTTCCAGAATTCTCTTTTAATAATTTCGACGCATCTTCTAACGTCCAGGCTTTTTTATACGGTCGAACGGAAGTCAATGCGTCAAAAACATCTGCGACAGCAATAATTCGCCCGTGCAATGGAATAGCTTCACCGCTCAAACCTTCTGGATAACCCGAACCGTCAAATTTCTCATGATGCGTCAACGCCATCGATGCCGCAGTGCGTAATAACAATGAATCACTGCCACACAAAATATCATAACCATGTTGTGAATGGGCTTTCATAATAGCGAATTCGCTATCTACAAATTTGCCATTTTTTAACAAAATAGCGTCTGGCGTAGCGATTTTACCCAAATCGTGCATTGGTGCCGCTTCCATAATCAGCTCTTGTTCTGCTTCGGATAATCCCAATTCACGCGAAATTAACCGCGAATAATTTGCCATGCGTAACAAATGTTGACCCGTTTCAGGATCGCGGTGTTCAGCCGCACGAGAAAGACGCAGCACCATTTCTTTTTCACGCGCTCGTAAATCTTCAGTGGCTTTTTTCACTTCAATGGCTAACCATGCCGCTCTATCAGAAAGAGCCAATTGTGTTTCGCGCAATATGAGTAAATTTTTCACTCGCGCCAACAATTCAGTTTTATCAATCGGTTTATTGAGGAAATCGTGTGCGCCCAATTCTAACGCCTTATGACGAACTTCACTTTCTGTGTCAGACGTAATCATTACCAATGGAATATCTTTGTAACCCTCTAAAGCACGAAAAATCTGAATAAATTCCAAACCATCTATCACAGGCATCATGTAGTCGAGTAAGACTAAATCGGGTTCATTGATTTGACACCATTCAAGAGCTTTTTCGGGATATTCGAAACAAATCGTTTCAACATCTACAACTTTTTTAAGCAAATGACGGAACAATGTCAAATTTGTCGCATTATCATCAATAATCAGTACACGCGGCATAAAAAATCCTATTTTTTGTATTTTCAGTCAGTCATTTGGTCACGCACCGAAACAGCAGGCAACCATTTTTTTATCGTTTCATTTAAAATCGAAAAATTAATTGGCTTACTCACATAATCATTCATACCAACATTTAAACAAATTTCTCTGTCACTTTGGCTCACATTCCCTGTCATAGCGACAATTGGCACGGCATTTTGACTGGCGCGAATAGCGACAGTGGCTTCAAATCCATCCATAATAGGCATTTGGCAATCCATCAATACAAGGTCATACAATTGTGACGCACAGCAATTAATGGCTTCTTGTCCATCGCTAGCCACATCAACAACATAACCTAATTTTTCCAATAAACGCATCCCTAGTCTTTGATTCACCGCATTATCTTCCACTAATAGTAAATGGTATTTCTGCGTTGTCGTACTCATAAAAATTCCTATTTTCTTGCTTCAATAAACTGTTCAACGCGATTCAATTCATTTTGAATTTTTGCTGCTAAACGCTCAATTTCAATCCAATCTTGTTTCGCTGTCGCCGTTTCTAATTCTTCAGCGAAATTTCCTAAAATTTCCGCCCCGATGTTAGCACTTGAACCTTTAATTTCGTGTGCAACCACTTTCACATTCGTGCCGCGTTCATGAATCGCAGCGGCTAATTTTGTTTTTAATGGCGGAATAGAATCATAAAACACGCCCAATAATTCATCAATAATCTCTTCATCACCCTCAAACAAATCTAACATTCGACGCATTTCAATCGGGGATTTTTCGACTTTTGATGATTCAGAATCGATTTTATTTTCTAATAATTCGAGTTTTTGAGAATAAACTGTTTCCGTCGCTAACCAAGATTTTAACGCAAACTGTAATTTATCCACCTCAATCGGTTTTGTTACATAATCATCCATTCCCACTTCTAAACATCGCTCTTTATCACCCTGCATAGCATTTGCCGTCATGGCGATAATTGGCACACGTTTAAACTTATGTTTTATTTCATATTCCCGAATCATACTTGTTGCCACAAAACCATCCATAATTGGCATTTGGCAATCCATTAGCACTAAATCATAATTGTGATTTGTGGTCAAAATATCGAATGCCTCATGCCCGTTGTTTGCTAAATCAACATTAAAGCCCATTTTTACTAACAAGCGGGTGGCAACTTTTTGATTCACCGCATTATCTTCGACTAAAAGTAAATGGTATTTTCCTCCCAGATCGGTGACAAATTGATTAACGGATGTCACGAATAATTTTGCTATCGAACCACGGTTGTCTGTTTTGTTATAAAAAATTTCAACCAAGCTGTCGAATAATACCGATTGTTTAACGGGATTTGTTAAAACGTGATTTGCACCAAAATTTAACAATTCATTACGAACATTAGAATCGCATGACGACTGACAAACAATAATCGGCACACGCGCCAATTGTTTTTCAGCTCGAATTAACTGAATCGTTTGTAATAATTTCTCAATCGATAATCCCGCTAATAAAACCGCGTCGTACAATTTTGTACTGTCTTTAACTTGTTCCAACAGCGCGGAAGTTTCTGAAATGCTTTTGCAAGAATGCACATCTATCGCCCACGAATTTAAATACGACACATAAATTTCGTGATGACCTTCCTCATAGCCCAAAACTAAAACCAACTTATTTTTGAGTTTTGTCGAATCAATAATGTTTTCGTTTGCGTTATTGGGAAGTTTGAATGGTAATTCCATCCAAAAAACCGAACCTTTACCCAACGCACTTTGAACACCAATTTGCCCATTCATTAAATCAGTTAACTTTTTACATATCGACAAACCTAAACCTGTGCCGCCATATTTTCGCGTCGTCGAACTGTCGGCTTGTGAAAAAGGTTGAAACAATCGTTGTTGTGCCTCTTCTGAAATACCAATGCCATTATCTGCAATTTCTAAACGCACCCAAACTTCATCAACAGTTTGTTTTTGTAGCATAGCTTTGGCGAGTATCGTGCCTTCATCGGTAAATTTGACCGCATTACTCAAAAAATTCAACACGATTTGGCGCAACCGCATTGGATCGCCAAGTAAATGATCAGGAATTTTGGGATCAATATAACTAATCAATGACAAGGATTTTTCATGTGCGTGAGGTGAAATGACATCGGTACTGCCATTGATAACTTCTTGAAAAGAAAAATTAAGATTTTCAATTTCAAACTGTCCTGCTTCAATTTTCGAAAAATCCAAAATATCGTTAATAATACTGAGTAGCGCGTTAGAAGAACTTTTAATGACCGTGGTGAATTCAAGTTGTTCGGCATCGAGTGGCGTATCAAGTAATAAATCCGTCATGCCAATAATGCCATTCATCGGCGTGCGAATTTCATGACTCATGGTTGAAAGAAATTCAGATTTCACACTGGTTGCTTGTTCTGCGGCTTCTTTTGCTTCGATTAACTGCTTTTGAATAGCAAGTTGTTCGCCTATATCACGAAAACAAACCACTGTGCCAACTAATTCGCCACTTTCATACAATGGCACAGCATTAACACTGGCAGGAAATCCTTGTCCATTTTTACGGAAAAAAAACTCATCATTTGACTGATAAACAATTTGTTTTTTCATACTCTCTATCATCAAAAATTCTTGTACCGATAGGATTGAATTATCTGCACGATGATGATGAACAATATCATGTAGAAAGCGATGTTGTAATTCGGCGAAACTGTAGCCAAATAATTGTTCGCCCGTTGCATTCAAATACGTTAATCGTCCACACAAATCCAATAAATATACGCCATCGCCTAAATTATTGAGAATCGTGCGCTGCCATTCTTCAGATTTACAGGCGGCTTGTTCCATTTCTTTTTGCGCGGTGATGTCGGTGCGAATCGAAATATAATGCTCGATATTCGCGCTAGCATCTAAAAACGGCACAATGGTCGATTGCACCCAATATAAACGTCCACTTTTTGTACGATTACAAATGTTTGCGTTCCAAACTTGACCATGACTAATCGCCTTCCACATATCGGCAAAAAATTCTTTTGGGTGAACACCAGAATTTAATAATCGATGATCTTGCCCCAGCAGTTCAGTTGCAGAATACTCACTAATTTGTGTAAATCGTTCGTTGGCATAAAAAATTTTTCCAGATTTGTCAGCAATGCTAACGATGGCGTGCGAATCTAAAGCAAATTGTTGACGCTGCAATTCAAGTAACGCTTTTTTGAGTAATAATGCCTCTTTACCACAGCGGCGAATAACAAGTGCAACTCCCAAAATCATTAGAGAAGTCATCAATACGCCTAAAACGCGATAAGCCTTAGCGACATAAAGCTCATCATTCGCTGAGGTTTCATTAGAATTAAGTTCTGGAATTAAAGCCTGCAAATAATCGATATAAAACGGGGTGTCTTGAATAACTAGCAAGGTTGAAAGTACAACAATACATAAAACGCCTAGTGCGAGTAAAAAATGAAAACGAGAAAGACGTTTAACGGGCTTGTTATCAATCATAGGAATTCGTGGCAGTTAAAAGACGAATTACTTATTATTTCTTAGCAATCGCATTCCACGCTGCCATCCACGCTTGTGATTGATATAACTCGCTTTTTTTGTCCAATGTGCCATTTAAAATCATTCGCAAGGTCGTGTTAATGATGCCAAAAAAGTAAGTGTAAATTAGCATTGGAGCAAGACTTTTAATTTCGCCGCTGTTAATGCCGAGTTGAATCATTTTAAGCATTTTATTAACAGCAGGCGTTTGTAAATACGGTTTTGAATCGGGCGGTAAAAAGTCCGTGGCATTGATTTCAAACAAAAATCGTAAAACATTTGGAGCTTCGTCCGCTAATTTAAAAAGCAAATCCGTCAAACTGTGTAATTGCTCCGCTGATTTTTTGTAACGGCGACGAATTTCATCAATCGACACACTTAAACTGTCCAAAACGCTATTGTATAACTCGGTGGCAAGCTCTTGTTTGCAATCAAAATAAAGGTAAATTTCTTGGGTTTGCGATAAGCTCGCCGCTTGAGCAATTTGAGTAAGTGAGGTATTCAAATAGCCTTGGTGAACAAATAAATTTAACGCGCTGCGTAAAATTTCGTCCCGTGTATCTGTATTTTTCTGAATCAAAATTTTTTCCTATTTCGTGTTTATTTCTGTCCATTTTTATGGAACATTTAAAGTGTGTTGATGGCGGCAAACGCAGCACGCAAGTATTGAATCATTGACCATAAAGTCAAAATCGCGGCGATATAAAGCAAGCCATAGCCGAGTGATAAAATGGGCAAACCGAATAAATCATCACGATAAAGTAAGAATGCAATGGCGAGCATTTGTGCGCTGGTTTTCC
The DNA here is from genome assembly GCA_964558865.1 of uncultured Methylomagnum sp. GTDB lineage: Bacteria > Pseudomonadota > Gammaproteobacteria > Methylococcales > Methylomonadaceae > UBA10906. The sequence continues at coordinate 5,338 of CAZLGN010000023.1, read as the reverse complement.
ATTTTCCCATTGCCGAAACTTGAACATGAGCGCGTTTGCCCATTTCAGCCATCCATTCGCGTAACGAAGCAATAGTGATTTCACGTCCAATTATAACGGCGGCGGGAATCGCCAAATAAGGGTCAGGAATTTTTTGCACTAATAAAACCAAAACGACAACAACCATCAATTTATCTGCAACAGGATCTAAAAATGCACCGAATTTAGTTTCTAACTGCATTTTTCGTGCTAAATATCCATCGAGCCAATCGGTAAAACCTGCCAACATAAAAAGCAACGTACACGCCACATTTTCGTTTTCCCACGGCAAATAAAAGACGATTGCCAACAATGGAATCAGTGCAATGCGTAGTAAAGTTAAATGCGTAGGAAGATTAAATGCCATGTTAATTCGCGTATCTTGGTGAACAAAGTGACGTTATCATAACATTTTTTGCTAGCAAACTTAGGCGGATTTATTGGACGAAGCAGCGTGTGTTAGCGCATAATCAAAACTCGCCAGAATTAACATATTACAGTTATGGAATATCTTTGTATTTCATATTGTTAAACGATTTTTACGCATTAACGTCTTAATTACATGATGAAACACACACTTCCCATTCTTGCCGCTGCTGGATTTTTATTTGCGTCTTACACCGTCGTGAGCAGCAATCAACCTGTACCGATTGCACCTGCATTAGTTGAACCCGCCTCCGCCCCCTTTACAAATTTCATTGCAGGTGCCGGGATTATCGAACCTAAAAACGAAAGCATTGCTATCGGTTCGCCACTTGCCCGATTAGTGAACAAAGTCGCCGTAAAAGTAGGCGATAAAATCAACGCAGGCACACCACTTTTTTATTTAGACGACCGCGAAACTCGCGCCGAATTAAGTCAACGCCGCGCTGATTTAGCCAAAGCGCAAGCCGATGTATTAGTCGCCAAAGCAAATGTAACCGACTCGCAATCTTTGTTTGATTTGGCAAATGCCGTCACGGATTCCCGTGCAATTAGCGGTGAAGAAGTATTAAAACGCCGTAATGCGCTGGCAATTGCGAAAGCAAAATTAGAAAGTGCATCCGCATTTGTCGAACAAGCCCAAGCCGCGATTTTGCAAACCGAAACCACGTTAGAGCGTTTAATTGTGCGCTCACCAATCAATGGCGATGTGTTGCAAGTCAACATTCGAGCGGGTGAATTCGCTAGTGCAGGCGCATTATCAAAACCACTTTTAATTGTCGGTGATTTGAATACGTTTCACGTTCGAGTCGATATTGACGAAAACGATGCCTGGCGATTCGATAAAACTTCCAAAGCTGTCGCCTATTTACGCGGCAATCGGCGTTTCAAAGTTGACTTACAACTCGCTTACGTTGAACCATTCGTTGTACCGAAAAAATCTTTAACGGGTGACAGCACAGAACGAGTTGATACGCGGGTTTTACAAGCGTTATATCAATTTAATCCCAAAGATTTACCCGCTTACGTTGGACAACAAATGGACATTTTCATCGAAGTTAGCAACGCAGGCGCGTTATGAATTACATCGCGCTAAAAATGCTTATGGGTGATACGAGTAAATACGTCGGTATTGTGATGGGATTAACCTTTGCGTCGCTGATTATGACTCAACAACCCGCAATTTTTACGGGATTTATTGCGCGTTCTTATAGTTTCATTACCGATTTAGGTTTGCCCGATATTTGGGTCATGGATACCAAAGTGCAATTTATCGATGACGTTAAACCGTTACAAGATACTGAACTTTACCGCGTTCGAGGAATTTCGGGAATTGAATGGGCGATGCCGCTGTATAAAGGAATGTTAAAAGCACGCATGACGGATGGGACGTTTCAAACGTGCAACGTAATTGGGCTGGATGATACGACGTTAATTGGCGCACCGCCGATTATGTTAGAGGGTAAAGTCGAGAATTTACGCCGCAGTGACAGCGTAATTGTTGATTTTGACGGTGCAAATGAAAAACTCGCTAAACCTCCGCTCGTTGTAGGTGGCAAAAAAATTCCGCTTAAAGTGGGGGATAATTTAGAACTCAATGACCGCCGTGCGATTGTCGTCGGGATTGCGAAAGCGACGCGCACATTTCAATCGCAACCGATTATTTATACGACGTATTCGCGTGCCATCAGTTTCGCGCCGCGTGAACGAAAATTGCTGTCGTTTGTGTTGGTGAAAGCAAAGCCAGGACAAGATTTACACGAATTAACAGAAAGAATTCACACTAATACAGGTTTAGCGGCTTATACGCGCCAAGAATTTATGGATTTAACATTTTGGTATTTGATGAAAAACACGGGGATTCCGATTAACTTTGGCGTTTCCGTCCTACTCGGTTTTATTATCGGTGCCGCCATTGCAGGACAGACTTTTTATAATTTTACGCTCGATAATATCCGTCAATTTGGCGTATTAAAAGCAATGGGCGCAAGCAATTGGACGTTGTTACGGATGATTTTGTTACAGGCGTTGTTTGCAGGAAGTATCGGTTATGGTATGGGAATTGGACTGACGGCATTATTTGGTTTCGCCATGCGGCATTCCATTTTGGCGTTTAAGTTTCCGTGGCAATTGCTGGTATTTAGTGGCACTGGCGTAAGTTTAATTTGTATGTTTGCCGCGTTATTGAGCATCATTAAAGTGATTCGATTAGAACCTGCCATTGTATTTAAAAGTTAATTTATGAATATCGCTATTCACTGTGAAAATTTAACAAAATCCTACGACGTAGGTGGTCAAAAAGTCACAGCATTAAATAATGTGAATTTAACCATAAAGTTAGGGGAATTGATGATGCTTGTTGGGCCTTCGGGTTGTGGAAAAACAACCTTAATTTCTGTTATTGCAGGCATTTTGGATCAAGATTCTGGCGTGTGCGAATTGTTCGGTGAAAATTTATTGACTATGAAAAGCAAAGACAAATTGCAATTTCGTGCCGAAAAAATTGGGTTTGTATTTCAAGCATTTAATTTATTGCCATCGTTAAATGCCGCCGAAAATGTCGCCGTGCCGCTGATTATTAACGGTGCAAAATGGGATTCTGCAAAACGTAAAGCCATTGAAGTTTTGGAACGAGTAGGATTGGGAGATAGATGGAAATCGCTTCCTGCACAACTTTCAGGCGGACAACAACAGCGGGTGGCGATTGCTCGCGCCTTGATTCACAGTCCGCAATTGATTGTTTGCGATGAACCCACCAGCGCGTTAGATCATGCCAGTGGACATAATGTCATGAATTTATTGAAAGAAATGGCTTTACACAAAGACAGAGCGTTAGTGATTGTGTCACACGATTCGCGTATTTTTAGTTTTGCTGACCGCATTGCCGAAATGGACGATGGACATATTTTACAAATGACTGGCAATTGATGGATTTCCGCCTAACGCCTTATGTAACGCGATATTTTGCAGCGCAGCATTCGCTAAACTTTCGATTTGTTGAATTTGAGTTTGATACAGCATTTGTTGCGCTTGTAAAACTTCAATAAATCCCGTCAATCCTTTTTTGTAACGTTCTGTGGCTAAATTTAAGGCGGTTTGATTTGCTTCAATTGCTTGCGACAAAGTGTCATAACGTTGTGATTCATTTCGATATGAAATTAAAGCGTTTTCAACTTCTTGAAATGCCGTCAAAACTGTTGCTTGATATGCCAAAAAGGCTTGTTCAAATTGTGAATCTTTAGCTTCGATATTGGCTTGCAATTTTCCCCAGTTAAACAATGGCATCGTAATTGTTGACGCGCTTGACCACGATTTTCCCATCGGCGTGAAATCAGTAATTTTTAGATTTTGCAGCCCAACAAACGCGGCTAAATTTACTTTTGGATACAGTTCCGCTGTTGCGATACCAACTTGAGCATTCGCTTGCGCCATTTGTTGTTCAGCTTTTCGAATATCGGGGCGGCGTTGCAATAATTCTGATGGTAAATTTGTCAGCGAAAGCGTCGAAGTTGGAATCGGTTTGGCATCAAAAAAACGCTTCGCCAAAGCATTCGGCTCGCGCCCTAACAAAACACTTAACGCATGAATAGCGTGTTTAATTTCGGTTTCATAACGCGGTAAATTGGCAGCAGTATTTTCAAGTTGGGATTGCGCTTGAACCACTTCCAAAGCGTTCGCTAAACCACTTTGTTGACGAACTTGCGTTAATTTTAAGGTGTCGGTTTGTGCGACGAGTAAGGCTTTAAGGGTTGTCGCTAACTGCTGGTTTTCTCGCAATAAAATATATTCCCGCGCCACTTCCGCCTGCAAAGTGAGTTGCATATCACGGCTATTTTCAGCTTCAATTTCAATTGAGGCATCGGCGGCTTCGATGGCGCGTTGAATTCCACCAAAAAAATCCAATTCCCACACCGCATCAAAACCCAGCTGAAAAATGTTAATTGGCTGATTACCAACGGGACTTCCGCCACCTGCTGAGGAATTATTAAAGCGGCGGCTAGCAACATTTTTACCACTCAAACTGGGTAAGCCCGTTGCAATCGTTTCGCGCCGTAAAATTCGGGCTTCTTTCACTCGTAACAAGGCTTGTTTTAAATTTAAATTTGCGGTCGTCGCTTCAGAAATTAAACCGTTCAACGTTGTGTCATTAAACGATTTCCACCAATTATCGGAAGTTTGCTTTGTGGCAATTTCTTCACTCCATTTTTGTGGCATCGGCATTTCTGGCGTTGAATAATCGCGTCCAATAACACAGGCAGTTAAAAGAATCGGTAAAGTAAAAAGCAACCGTTTCATGATTTTAATCAAGATGTTAATAACGGCATAATCGTTTCAAAAACAGTGTTAAAACTTTCTTTTGTAAGGCGTTTTGTGTTCACGTTGTAGCGGCTGGTGTGATAAGAATCGATTAAAAAATGCCCGTTCGGCAATTCATGTTTCGCATTGTGAGCAAATTTTGCGCTCGACACTTTTAAACCGTGGGCTTTCAAAATGGCTTGATGTGCGATTAACCCTAACGCCAAAATCACCGAATTTTCAGGAAGCGTTTTTAATTCTTTACTCAAAAACGCATTACAAATGTTAATTTCTTCGCCAGTCGGTTTATTTTGCGGTGGTAAACATTTTACAGCGTTGGTAATTCGGGCATTTTTCAAAATCAAACCATCGCTTGCAGATTCCGAAATTGGCGCGTTGCTAAACCCAAATTCATATAACGCCTCGTACAAAAAAAGTCCCGCATAATCACCCGTAAAAGGTCGTCCCGAAGCATTTGCACCGTGCATTCCAGGTGCTAATCCGACAATTAGCAAACGTGCATTTTCGTCCCCAAATGGCGCGACTGGTTTGCAATGATAAGTCGGATTTTTTTCTTTTACTTCACACAAAAATGCCGCGA
>CAZLGN010000022.1:14079-16553 GCA_964558865.1 uncultured Methylomagnum sp. | reverse complement strand
CTGCAAATTACCGAGTTCGGTTAAGGCTTTTTCGTCTTCATAATCCATCGTCAACGACAAATCGTGATAACGCGCAATAATATCGCCTAAATCACCCAAACCACTGGCAACAGCATCATAAATCGTCGCGTCTTCGGGTAAATCGGGCGATTGCGCTAGCCATGCTAATCGTAATTCAGGTTCTCGCCAAACATCACCTTCGTCTGGGTGAATGTCGTTAGCGATAATTTTCATCAACGTGGATTTGCCTTCGCCATTGCGCCCTAATAATCCAACACGTTGGCCTGCATCGAGTTGAAAATCTGCCTTTTTAAGCAGCGCGTGTGTGCCAAAGGCGATGGAAACATTGGATAAACGTAATAAAGGCATATTTTTGTGTGAGTTAAAAAGGGTAAAAGAGGCGAAATCGCCTCTGTAATTTTAGGAATTAGTTGTTTGAGTCAAAAAACGTTGTCGCGCTTCATTCGCGTAGGAAAATAACTCAAAAAGTTTCGTGTAATCATTCGATTCCATTAACGTTTGAATTTTCGATAATTCTGTTTTGAATTGTTCCAGCAATGGCAAAAGCTCTGCTTTATTCGCTTCACAAATTGCCGTCCACATTGTTGGATCACTCGATGCTATGCGGGTGAAATCCCGAAATCCCCCCGCCGCATATTTGAAAATTTCTTCTTTTTCATCGCGTTGTCCAAGCATATCCACCAGCGCAAAGGCTAAAAGATGCGGCAAATGACTCGTTGCCGCCAACACGTTGTCATGTTCTTCCATTGTCATCATTGTGACTAATGCGCCCATGTTTTGCCAAAAATGCCAGACATCTTGCAACGATTGTGCAGAATTTGTAGGTAAAGGCGTAACAATTACCCGCTTGTTCAAGAACAAATCTGCTTTAGCAGCTTGAACGCCACTTTGTTCCGCGCCTGCAATCGGATGAGCGGGAATAAAATTGACGGGAACTTCACCAAAAACAGCTTCAGCAGCGGCAATCACATTGCCTTTTGTGCTACCCACATCAAAATAAATCGCTTGTTTTGACCAAAACGGTTTGAGCATTTTCAAAATGCTTTCTGTTGCTGCAACGGGCGTAGCGATAATGACGCAATCCGCCTCGAAAACGGCTATTTCAATGTTTGTATGAAATGAATCGATAACGTTTAAGCTTTTAGCCATTTGCAAGTTTTCAACATCATCCAAACGCCCAAAACCAACAATCATTTTAGCTAAATTTTGACAGCGAGCTGCTTTAGCAATCGAGCCACCGATTAAACCCACACCAATCACGCATATTTTTTTAAACATTTGATAAAACTTCTGTAATGGCGTTTAAAAATTTCGTATTTTCCGCTGATGTGCCAATGCTAATCCGTAAAAAATTGGGCATCTCATAAACATCGATAGGACGCACAATCACCCCTTTTCGTAATAATTTTTCATAAATCGGTGCGCCTGGTTGTTTCAAATCAACAGAAACGAAATTACCCGCAGACGGAATCCACGTTAAACCTAATTCTTTGAAACCGTCCGAGAGTTGTTGCATCCCTTGCGCGTTATTTTCGACGGTGGCGCGAACGTGTTCGGCATCATGTAAAGCCGCTTCAGCCGCCACTAATGCCAGCGAATTGTTGTTAAACGGTTGGCGGACGCGATTTAATAAATCCGCGATTTCAACACTCGATAAACTGTAACCAACGCGCAAACCCGCTAAACCGTAGGCTTTCGAGAATGTGCGCGTGATGATTAAATTCGGAAATTCATCCAACCATGAAACGGAATCAAGCGTTTCATTTTTGCTCACAAATTCAAAATAGGCTTCATCTAACACGCAAATAACGTGTTCTGGCAACATACTTACGAAATGTTCGATGGCTTCTTGTTTAAGCAATGTTCCCGTCGGATTATTTGGATTGGCAATAAACACAAGGCGCGTTTTTGCCGTGACGCTAGCTAACATAGCATTTAAATCGTGACCGTAATTTATAGCAGGTGTGACCACCGCTTTTGCGCCCACCGCTTGGGTCACAATTGGATACACCGCAAAAGCGTGTTGCGAAAAAATCACTTCATTTTCAGGTGTTAAAAAAGCCCGCGCAACTAATTCTAAAATTTCGTTTGAACCGTTGCCGAGCGTGATTTGTTCAGCATTCACAAGGTATTTGTTTGCCAATGCCCTTTTTAAGTGAAAGCCGCTACTATCGGGATATAACGCCAAATCGGCAATTGCATTTTGAATCGCTTCACGCGCTTTCGCGCCAATACCTAACGGGTTTTCGTTTGACGCGAGTTTGACAATGTTGGAAATTCCTAACTCGCGTTCCAATTCCTCAATTGGTTTACCTGCTTTGTAAGGAACGAGTTTTTGTACGCCTTCGACAGCTAAATTGTAAATAGTCATAAGAGGTTCAACGTAAAAGATTAAAAATTAGACGTAACGGGAAATTAAACCGTAACCGTTACTACTTTCTTGCATTTCAGGT
>CAZLGN010000022.1:0-14069 GCA_964558865.1 uncultured Methylomagnum sp. | reverse complement strand
TTTTCACTTCATAACCGCCGCCACTCGCTTCCTGCATTTCTTGTCCGTACATATTTTCCATGCGTTCGATAACAATATCTTTGTTACCTTCGGGCAAAATCAATTCAATTTTATCACCGACTGAAAATTTATTTTTCGCATCAATCGTGGCTAAACCTGTTTCTTTGTCGTAACTGCGAATTTCACCACAAAATTGCTGTTGATGGCTTTTTGAATAACCCGTCAAATAATTTTGCTGTTCGTGCGTGTGATGACGTTGATAAAAACCGTCGGTGTAACCGCGATTCGCTAAATTTTCTAACACACCTAACAATTGCGGATTAAATTCACGTCCCGCCAGCGCGTCGTCAATCGCTTGGCGATAAGTTTGCGCGGTGCGAGCAACGTAATAATGCGATTTGGTGCGCCCTTCGATTTTCAAACTGTCTACGCCGATTTCAACCAATCGTTGAACGTGTTCGATGGCGCGTAAATCTTTGGAATTCATGATGTAAGTGCCGTTTTCGTCTTCCATCACAGGCAATAATTCGCCTTTGCGTCCTTCTTCTTCGAGAAAATAAACTTTGTCTGCTAACGGATGACGTTCTGCACCGCCACAACTTGCGTTGCTAATGTCGCTCATGGATAAAACTTCGCCATTTTCAGCGGGTAAAATCAAATCGCCTTCGGCATTTTCTTCGGCGGGTTTGGTGTCGTATTTCCAGCGGCAAGAATTAGTGCAAGTGCCTTGGTTTGGGTCACGGTGATTGAAATAACCTGATAATAAACAACGTCCTGAATACGCAATGCACAACGCGCCATGCACAAATACTTCAATTTCCATATCGGGGCATTGTTGGCGAATTTCGGCAATTTCATCAAGCGATAATTCACGCGATAAAATCACCCGTTCAACGCCCACAGATTGCCAGAATTTAACGGCGGCGTAATTCACGGTATTCGCTTGAACGGATAAATGAATCGGCATTTCAGGATAAGCCTCACGCATCATCATGATTAAACCTGGGTCAGCCATAATCAGCGCATCAGGTTTCATGGCAATAATTGGTGCGATGTCTTTCATAAACGTTTTGATTTTCGCGTTATGTGGAATCACGTTTGCAGCGATAAAAAACTTTTTGCTTAATGCGTGCGCCTCGTTGATGCCGATTTGTAAATTATCGTGCAGAAAATCGTTATTTCTCACGCGCAAACTGTAACGTGGTTGTCCTGCATAAACCGCATCCGCCCCAAAGGCAAACGCATAACGCATATTTTTAATAGTTCCCGCTGGGGAGAGAAGTTCGATTTTTTTCATAATGTTCAAAGATTGTGTAAGTAGAGTGCATTTTAATCGGGTTACAGAAAATAAGCGTTAATGATTTTGCAACGCGCTTTTCTACGAATAAATTCCGCCCAAAATCACGGATTTTTTCGCACCCGTTACGGCTTGTAAATTTCCTGCTTTTTGATTCAAGGTTTGTTTCGCTAACCAGGCAAAAGCAATGGCTTCAACATGGTCAGGATGCAAACCAAAATCAGCGGTTGATTGAACAGGGCAGGGCGCATTTTCAGCGAGCAATTTCATTAAATAGCGATTATGTACACCGCCACCGCATACTAAAATCCGTGCCGTTTCAGGTGCAACGCGCTCAATCGCTTCGCAAATGGTAATTGCCGTTAAGTAACACAACGAGGATTGCACATCTTCGGGCAAATAATGTTTCAAATCACACTGCTTTTCTAACCACGCCAACGAAAAATAATCTACCCCCGTACTTTTTGGCGGTGGCGCGTCAAAATACGGTTCGCGTTTCAGTTTCGCCACTAAATCAAAATCGATTTTCCCCGTATTTGCCCACGCGCCATCATCATCGTAACATTCTTGGCAATGCCGCTGTATCCATTGATTTAACAGCACATTTCCTGTTCCTGTATCAAAACCAATGACGGATTCCTGTTGATTCGCAGGCAAAATCGTCACATTCGCAATGCCGCCGATATTCACAACGCAACGGGTTTCACTTTCACACTGAAAAACGGCTTGATGAAACGCTGGGACTAACGGCGCACCTTGACCGCCTACCGCCATATCCCGTCGCCGAAAATCCGCCACGGTCGTGATGCCTGTTTGTTCTGCAATGCAATTTGGGTCGCCAATTTGTATCGAAAAGGGAAACCGTCCCGACGGCGAGTGATAAACCGTTTGTCCATGACTGCCAATCGCAATGATTGCGCTTGCTGACAAGTTTTTCTTTTTCAATAAATTTTTAACTATCAGTACAAACCAATGTCCCAAACGAGTATCCATTTCACCGAAATCCTGTAAAGAAATAAGTGCATTTGGCGCACTAAGCCGTTGTAATTCCTTTTGAATTTCAATTGAAAAAGGTAAATACTCAAACGCTAGCAGCTCAACACGGTTGTTACTTAAATTTACAAGTGCGGCATCAATGCCATCTAGGCTTGTACCAGACATTAAACCGATATAAAGTTCAGAGTTAATCATTTTCAAATCGAAAGTGGAGGTCAGTTGAGCGTTGCAGTAACATTAACACAATTAAGTGTAACGTTTTTTCAACGAGTATCGCCATAGATTCAATTTTTCGCTATTACAATGTTGCATTTTGGTATGGTTTAGTTAAAAAAGTTAACTAACATTTGTTCAAAATCCGAATTTTTCTAAGCAAAGTCCGTTCACCGCAAAATTTACCATGAATATATTTAATCCCGCTTCTAAAACACACCATTATTTTAACAATTCATTAAGGAATAAATTCGCTGCCATTTTTAGTAGCGTTTTATTGGTAATGATGGTTCTTTTAGCTGGCTTGTTGTACCAACAAGAACGCGATTTTTTACACCAATCCGCTGTGAATCAAGCTCACACGTTAGCCGATACGTTAGCAAGTAGCAGCACGTTATGGGTTTTAAGTCATGACGTTGTAGGACTAAAAGAAGTGCTACAAGGTTTTGAAAATACTCGTGATTTAAAACGCGCCTATATTTTATTGCCTACAGGCGAAGTGTTGAGTTCAACACAAGACAAAGAAATCGGTCTATTTGTTAGCGATCCTCAAAGTCAGCGATTACTCAATAGTCCGCCCGCGCCACAAGTTTTACTTGCCAATAATTTACAAATTGATATTGCCACGCCTATTTTTTCAGGTTCGAAGCATATTGCGTGGTCGCGCGTTGAAATGGGGATGGACAGTTTGAATGCCAGCTTGCGTTCGGTCTTAATTCGCGGCATTTACGTTATTTTAAGTTCGTCGTTATTTGTAGCGGGTATTGCGTTGTTTTCGGCGAGAAAAGTCACAAAACGGCTGAATGAATTGGTCAACATTTTTACCGCTGTGGCAAAAGGCAATCGTGAAATACGCGCCGAAATTCGAGACAAAGATGAAGTTGGACAACTTGCATACGGCTTCAATTCAATGCTTGACGAACTCGCCGCTACCGAACATCAACGCGAACAAGTTACACGATTTTACGGTGCATGGGTTGCGTGTAACGATGTCATTATTCGTGAAACAAACGAAAGTATTTTACTCAATAAAATTTGTTGTGTTATTGCCACTCAAGTGGCATTCAACTTGGTTTGGATTGGGACGGTGAACAACGATCAATGGGTAGATATTATCGCAAGCAGTAATCCAAATTCGCGTTATTTACAGGATTTGCACATTTCAACAAAAGCCGATTTTCCCGAAGGACGCGGGCCGATGGGCAGAGCAATTCGCAGTAATCAGCCCGTAATTTTTAATGATTTATCAAGTTCGGATGATGTTGCACCGTGGCGAGCCATTATGATTTTGGAAAGCATTCGTGCCTCGGCGGCATTTCCGATTGTGCGTGACAAACAGGTTATTGGCGCAATGTGTTTGTATTCAACAGAAATAAATTATTTTAGCGAAGAACTGATAAATTTAATTCGTGGATTAACCGAAGATATTTCTTACGCGCTGGATAATTTGGATCGTAAAACATTACAAATTGCTCAAGATCACGAATTACGCATTGCGGCAGCGGCATTTGAATCGCAAGAAAGTTTCATGGTGACGGATGTTAACAGCATCATTTTACGAGTTAATAATGGTTTTACTGCATTAACAGGTTACACGGCGAACGAAGTAATTGGTAAAAATCCGCGTTTTTTAAGTTCTGGACGGCATAGCAAAGAATTTTATGCTGATATGTGGGATTCACTCGATAAAAAGCGGTTTTGGCAAGGTGAAATTTGGAATCGCAAAAAAAATGGTTACATTTTTCCCGAATGGTTGTGTATCACCGCGATTAGTAATTCGGCTGGCGAAATTGTGAATTATGTCGGCACATCCAATGACATTAGCCAGCATAAAGCCGACGAAGAACGCATTAGTCAATTAGCGTTTTATGATGAATTAACCAAATTACCTAATCGCGCATTGTTATTTCAGCGTTTGCATTTAGCGTTAAACACCAGTCAACGTTACCAAAAACATGGCGCATTGATTTTCTTGGATTTGGATCATTTCAAAATTCTCAACGACACGCTTGGACATACGCTAGGCGATCAATTATTACTCGAAGTGTCCAAAAGATTGCTCAATTGTGTGAGAAATATCGACACAGTGGCGCGATTAGGTGGCGACGAATTCATTATTATTTTGGAACATTTAGATACTGATGAATTGCCCGCTGCGATACAAGTCAATGCGATTGCTGAAAAAATTCGCCGCTCAATTGCAGAATGTTATTTACTCAATCTCGATATTTTTGATGATGAAATCGTTTCCTCGATTGAATATCACACTTCGTGCAGCATTGGTTTTGTGATGTTTTCTGGGTTAACGGTTAACGAAGAAGATTTACTGAAATATGCCGATTTAGCGATGTATCACGCGAAAAAAATGGGGCGAAATCATATCAGCAGCTTTAAGGAAGAGATGCAAAAAGCCTTAATTGAGCGAACGCAATTAGAAAGTGATTTGCGGCAATCGATTATAAATGGCAATGAATTTGTCTTGTATTATCAAGCGCAAGTTGATGTTAATGGACGAATTTTAGGTGCGGAAGCGTTGGTGCGCTGGGATCATCCTGTGCGAGGTCGCGTTAATCCCGTGGATTTCATTCCCTTAGCCGAAGAGACGGGCATGATTGTTGCTGTTGGAACGTGGGTGTTACGGAAAGGGTGTGAAACCTTAGCCGAATGGGCAAGAGATCCAGCAACAGCACATTTAAAACTGGCAATTAACGTCAGTAGTCGGCAATTGGCGCAAGCGAATTTTGTTGAACAAGCAAAAGAAATTATCATCGCAACGGGTGCTAACCCCCATTTTTTGAAGCTCGAAATTACAGAAAGTATGGTGGTGAATAATGTTGAAGATGCCATTACGAAAATGTACGCGCTCAAAAAGTTAGGCATTAGTTTTTCAATGGATGATTTTGGCACAGGCTATTCATCGTTGTCTTATTTGCAAAAATTACCGTTAGATCAATTGAAAATTGACCAGTCGTTTGTTCGGGATTTAGCGTTTGATGGTTCAGATTCGGCGATTGTAAAAACGATTATTAACTTGGGTGAAAATTTATCACTGAACATCATTGCCGAAGGCGTTGAAACGATGCTGCAGTGTGATTTCTTGTCGAATTTTGGTTGCTTAGTCTTTCAAGGCTATTTGTTTGGTAGACCCTTACCGTTAAACGAATTTAAGCAAACTGTGCTTTCAAAAAGTACGGAAAAAATTGGACAACATAATGAAGAAAAAATTGAGACGCTTAATCGCATTGAGCGTGACGGGGGTGTTCTTAACCACAAGTTACGCTGAAGAAAACGTTACCCAAAAAAATTCAACCGTCACCGAGCGCGTCGAACAAGCATTTGCAAGTAAAGACTGGCGCGAATTACCCGACGAGCATTTAATCAATCCCTCCCGCATAAAATGGAATCGTTTAGCCAAAGCTGCGTTAGATTTACCTGAATGGATGGAATTGGGTTTAAGTCAGCGTACCCGTTTTGAATCGAGTTCACATCCTTGGCACACTGGTCAATCTAGCGAAACCAATCAGCAATTACCGCTACTTTCAAGAATTCGCGCTGGTGCGTACAACGAAAACTTTGGCTTGATTTTTGAGGGGCAAGACGGAAGGACGAACTTTAATAATCCAGATAATTTCACAGGGGGGGCGAATTCTATGGAGAATAAATTTGACGTATTGCAATTGATGGCTTCTGCAAAAACGAAGAATTTACTCGGAACTGGGTTGCGCGGCGATGTTGATGTAGGGCGCATGACACTCGATATTGGTTCAACGCGCCTGATTGGGCGAAATAATTATGAAAATATCACCTTTAGTTACGAAGGCATTCATGCCGATTTAGGTACAAATAATAAAGATTGGCGCGTGCGAACGTTTTTAGTTTCGCCACTTGCGCGTTATCCAAACCAAGCCGATGAAGGCAGTTGGGAGCGTTTATATTGGGGAATTCACGGCGAAGGAAAAGCCACCAATTGGCTCACGGCTGATGCCTATTATTTTGGTTTTCAAGACCATAAAAATCCAAATCCTAGCAAGCATCGAGATATTTCTAATTTTGGCTCGCGTGCTTATTTGCTACCTGCTAAGACAACCGATTTGAAAAAAGAAGTGGGCGCATTTGATTACGATTTTGAAACCACCGCGCAAGTGGGTGAAACGGGGGCAAAAGATTTATTTGCGTATTATGGTCACGCAGAAATTGGCTATACCTTTAACGCGCCTTGGTTTCCACGTTTAATGGCTGATTACGATTATTCAAGTGGTACTGCAAATCCTGACGGTGGCACAAATAATACGTTTGACCGCTTATATGGCCCTCGAACCAATATGTCCGTCACCAGTTTATTTGGCCCTACATTTCAAACCAATATGGAATTTGGCGGTTTGCGTTTAATTACCAAACCAACGGATGAAGTGACATTAAATTTAAAACATCACGTTTGGTATTTAGCCGAAGCCAAAGATGCAATGGTTAATAGCGCAAATACAGCGGCGGATAAAAATTTGCAAGATAAAACGGGCAGCGCAGGCAGCTTTTTAGGGCATGATGTTGAGTTTGTCGCAAGCTGGGCATTAAAAGCCAACGTGCGTTTTGAAGCGGGTTATGAACATTGGTTTAAGGGTGATTATTTTGAACGCTTGCCAAAGACAGGCAATGTTCATACAGATTTACCCGATGGCGGCGAAAAAGACACTGACTTTTTTTATGTCAGTAGTGAAGTGCGCTTCTAAAATTACCAACAAACTCTGCGCCGTCAAATTTGTGCGGTGCAGTTCACCTAATTATCTAGTGATTTTTTAAAAAATGACGATTCAAAAAAAACTTTGGTTAATTATTGGGCTTTCTGTGACAGCAATTTTGATTATTGCCAGCGCAATTCTGTTCTCAAAACAAGAACAAATGATGGACGACCGAAAACATGCCACGCGATTTGCGGTTGAAACAGCGTGGGGCATTATGGAAAGTTTAGATAAATCCGTCGAAGCTGGTGAAATCAGTCTTGAAAATGCAAAAAAACAAGCCATTCATCAAATCAAATTTATGCGTTATGACGGTAAAGAGTATTTTTGGCTGAATGATTTACATCCAAATATGATTATGCACCCGACAAAACCTGAATTTGACGGCAAGGATATTTCAGAATTTAAAGACCCAAATGGCAAAATGTTTTTTACTGAAATGGTCAAAGCCGTTAAGGCAAATGGTCAAGGGTTTGTCGATTACAAATGGCCGCGTCCCGACAGCAAAGAACCTGTGCCTAAAATTTCGTTTGTGAAAAATTATACGCCGTGGGGCTGGGTCGTGGGTTCTGGCGTTTATGTGGATGATATTGATGTCGCGATTCGGCGCGACGCATTCGAGTTAGGCGGATTTGTTTTGGCGATTGCCAGTTTAATCGGTGCAATTGCTACCGTTTTGGCGCGAAGTATTTCGTACCGACTAGGTATGGCGGTTTCAATTGCTCAATCGGTTTCTGAAGGTAAATTTAACAACGTTATCGAAAACAAAGGCGCGGATGAAATTTCAGGTGTTCTTACGTCATTGGACAAAATGCAGCAACATTTGCAAGAACGTCAAGAAGCCGCCTTGCTTGCGTCGAATGAAATGGCACGTTTGAAATGTGTATTGAATGACGTAGAAGTTTGCGTTCGCGTAGCAGACACAGAAGGAAAAATCATTTATATCAATCACATTATGCGTGATACGTTGCGTAAATATGAAAAAGCATTTCAACAAGATATTCCAAATTTTCGGGCAAATGAAATAGTAGGCGAAAGTATCGGCATACTTTATTCAGACCCCGAAGAGGCGATAGAACGGATGCGTAATTTAACCGAAACGACTAAAACGAAATTTAACATTGGTGGTCGAAAATTTGATGTCATGACAACCCCTGTTTTCTCCGATAGCGGCACTCGTCTAGGAACTGTCGCACAGTGGATAGATTGCACAGACCGAATAAAATCTGAAAAAGAAATTGCAGCAATTGTTCGCGCGGCAAGTTTAGGCGATTTTAATCACCGTATTTCTTTGGAAGATAAGCAAGGGCTTCCGCTTCAATTAGCCGAATCCATGAATGAGCTAATGGCAACCACGTCAGCGAGTTTAGCCGAAATTGTGCGGGTGTTGAGTGCATTGGCAAATGGCAATTTGACCGAAACAGTTAGCGGTAATTATCAGGGTATATTTGGCAAACTGAAAACGGATGCCAATTCAACGATTGAGCAATTAACTGACATTATTAGCCAAATCAAAGTCTCAAGTGATGCAATTCAAATTGCGGCAAAAGAAATTTCGACAGGGAATAATGATTTGTCGCGTCGCACCGAAGACCAAGCGGCGAGTTTGCAACAAACCGCTTCGAGTATGGAAGAACTTTCTGCGACTGTGAAACAAAATACCGATAACGCTAAACACGCAAATGATTTGGCGTTGGGGGCGGCGAATACCGCGCGAAAAGGCGTGGCGGTAGTAAATAATGTAGTCACGACGATGTCGAGCATCAACGAATCATCACATCAAATCGTCGATATTATTTCGGTGATTGATGACATTGCGTTTCAAACCAATATCTTAGCGTTAAATGCGGCAGTTGAAGCGGCAAGGGCTGGGGAACAAGGATTAGGATTTGCGGTGGTTGCGATTGAAGTGCGAAACTTAGCGCAACGGGCAGCAAGTGCGGCGGGTGAAATCAAACGTTTAATTGGGGATTCGGTCGAGCGTATTTCGGGTGGGAGCAAGCAGGTTGAACAAGCAGGTATTACGATGCAAGAGATTGTGGATTCTATTCATCAGGTAACAGAATTGATGTCAAACATTGCCGCCGCGTCGATTCAACAAAATGCAGGGATTCAGCAGGTTCATTCGGCTATTGTTCAAATGGATGGCGTAACCCAACAAAATGCAGCGTTAGTGGGAAAAGCAGAAAAGGCAACCGAATCGTTGAGCGAGCAAACGCGAAATTTGGCGTTAGAAGTGGCGCATTTCAAAACAGGAATGTAATATTTACGATGAGTTTTAAGGCTGTTTTAGAATTTCACAACCAAGCAATTGATAAGATGTTAATGCAGGTTGAACAACAAAAAATTTTGTTGGCGTTAGTGAAAAACGTATTGCCAGAAAATTTAGCTAAACACACTTTATATTGTGTAATTCATGATACGACGTTGCTAATTTATACCGATTTGGCAGTGTGGTCATCGCAGTTGCGTTTTTATGAAACAACGATTTTGGCAGCTGTAGGGCAATCGATAAAACGAATTCAAGTTCGGTTGTTAATGAAAAACGTTCCAAATGACAATCGTTCGCATTTAAAAAAATAAAATGCTATGCTTGCTCCATCATTTTTACGGAGCAAGTTCTCATGTTAGATTCTAAAAATACTTTCAAACTTAGCCTAATCAGCAGTTTAATTCTTTCTACCTCCGCTTTTGCTTTAGAAAAACCGAAATCTATCGACGATATGTGGAAAATAATCGAAGCCCAACAAAAACAAATTGAAGCTCTGCAACAAACAAAATCACTGCCCGAAGAAATTCCCACCAAATCCCCAAATTCGGAAGTCAAAACGCTAGAACGTAAAACCGACATTCTCAGTCAAGAAGTTGAAAAACTCCGTACCAATCTCGCTATTCCAGAAGAAGCACAATACAAAAGTGCTTACGGTTTAGGACCTGCTGCATCGAAAGTTTATGCCGTTGGCAAAGGACTATCGATTGGCGGTTATGGTGAAGCCAATTATCGCAATATCGTGAGCGACAAAGGCACGGGCAAAGACGGTGCAGATATGTATCGCATGGTTTTGTACGCAGGTTATAAATTCACTGACAAAATTTTATTTAACAGCGAAATCGAATTTGAACACGGTACAACTGATGCAAATGGTCAGGTTTCTGTGGAATTTGCGGCATTAGATTTTTTCATCAATCCATTAGCCAATATCCGCGCTGGTATGGTTTTGGTACCGATGGGCTTTATCAACCAAATTCATGAGCCACCGTTTTATTTTGGCAACAATCGTCCCGAAGTGGAACGTCGCATTATTCCTAGCACTTGGAGCGAAGTGGGCGCGGGATTATTTGGACAAATTACGCCAGAATTAACCTACACAACTTACGTTGTGAACGGTTTGAACGCGCAAGGTTTTGGTTCGGGCGGCATTCGTGATGGTCGTCAAGGCGGCAGTCAAGCGACAGCTGAAAATTTTGGTTATGTGGCGCGACTTGATTACACACCAACGTATTTAACAGGCGTAACGCTTGGCGCATCAGGTTATGTGGGTGATTCGGGGCAAAATAGTAATTTTGGTGGTCAAAAAGCGAATGCTTTTACACAACTTTATGAAGGTCACGTTCAATGGAAATATCGTGGTTTAGAATGGCGGGCTTTGGGTTCTGTTGGAAGAGTTGACGATGCGGGTATTTTAAGCACGGCGAAAGGTCAAACCATTGGTTCAGAAAGTTACGGCTTTTACACCGAAGTCGGTTACGACATCTTGCCCCACATCATTAGTAATACGGATCAATATCTCGCACCATTTTTTCGTTATGAACAATACGATACGTTAGCGAAAGTGCCTGTTGGTTACGCTGATAATGAAAATTTAGATCGCCAAATTTACCAAGTTGGTTTGCAATATAAACCAATTCCAAACGTGGTCATTAAAGCCGATTACCGTAATTTTGTGGCGAAAAAAGGCATTGTGGCTGACGATTTCAACTTAGGTTTTGGTTTCATTTTCTAAAAATAACTTCATCAGAAATGGCTCATTTCAACAATGTGTCATTTCTCAAAGACCAAATTTTGTAAGATGCCATTGTTATGAAAATCCTTGAAAAAAGTAGCCAATAACAATTCACCTCAATTTGGTAAAACGGCATGGGCAGAGCCTGAAATTTCCGAAAATGTGAATACCGAAGAATTAGGAAATTTAGAGTTAACCGCACAAGAAGAACGGGCAATTGTCGCTTTTTTGAAAACATTAACTGATGACTATCCCGCGTGGGGAAAAGATGCAAACGTTCCTATCGGAACACCATCACCGTTTAATTTTAAAAATTGATAACTGGAGAATAATCATGTATGTATGTGTCTGCAAAGCAGTAACCGATAAACAAATTGTGAAAACTATTGAAAGTGGCGTTTGCAGCCGCCGCGAATTAACAAATTGTCTAGGTATCGGTAGAGATTGCGGTAAATGTAACAAAGAAGTAAAAATTTTATTACA
The DNA here is from genome assembly GCA_964558865.1 of uncultured Methylomagnum sp. Lineage (GTDB taxonomy): Bacteria > Pseudomonadota > Gammaproteobacteria > Methylococcales > Methylomonadaceae > UBA10906. The sequence continues at coordinate 2,340 of CAZLGN010000022.1, read as the reverse complement.
ACAACATGGCGAGCAAAATGAACATTATCAGCTTGCCGCTTTTGCTTAAAAAGGATCGAAGATGAAAGGCGATACAAAAGTTATTGAGTTTCTCAATAAAGCGTTAGAAAACGAGCTTACAGCAATCAATCAGTATTTCTTACACGCGAGAATGTATAAAAATTGGGGTTTTGCCAAGCTCAACGAAAAGGAATATCACGAATCGATTGACGAAATGAAACACGCGGATCTATTGATTGAGCGGATTTTGTTTTTGGAAGGGCTGCCGAATTTACAAAACATTGGCAAAATTTTAATCGGTGAAAACCCGCTCGAAATGTTGCAATGTGATTTGAAATTGGAACATATCGCTGTGCCGTTGTTGCGTGAAGCGGTAGTTTATTGTGAAAGTGTTAAAGATTTTGTGTCGCGTGATTTGTTTGCACATATTTTAACCAGCGAAGAAGAACACATTGATTGGATTGAAACGCAATTGGAATTGATCGAAAAAATCGGCATTCAAAATTATTTACAGTCTCAAATGTAATTTTTACCAAGTTTCACATTCAATTTTAGGGATAACATTCACACTGTGAATTTTGTCCCTTCTTATTTTTGGAGTTATTGCAATGAAATCAATTGCTTTTCTATTTTTTTTCAGTTTCGCATCGTTGTGTGAAGCGCAAGTTTTTTACAGCAAAACCGAAGCGTTAGAACTTGCTTTTGGTAAATCGCCTGTTGAAAACTTGTCATTATTTCCAGAAGAAAGCGACGTTATAAAAATCCAATCATTAGCAAAAACCAAACTGGAATCGGGTTTATTTACGTTTTACGTTGGCAAAGAAAACGGCAAAATTTTAGGTTATGCAGCGATTGAAAGTGAAACGGTGCGAACTAAACCCGAAACGGTGATGATTTTACTCACGCCTGAAGGCGAATTAAAAAGTGTGACTGTTTTGGCATTTCATGAGCCACCCGAATATATGCCGCCAGAACGTTGGTTTGAATCGTTAGCAAAACGTCCACTTTCAGAAATGGATTTTTCAAAAGGTGTTGATGGTGTTTCTGGCGCGACATTAAGTACACGTTCGGCATTAAGTAGCGTCCGAAAAGTCATGGCAATTTATCAAGTGATGGTTAAAAAATAATGCGTTATTTTGACGCTTGTTTTGAGATTTGCCGCTCTGCGGCGGACAGCTGAAAACTGTCCGAACCATTAAAAGTTAATCTACTGTACGCCCGCTTCCGTCACAATTACATCGACACCGCTTTGTCGTAACCTTGTGCGAATTGCACTGACACTGCTCATTTGTGTATAAGGTCCCATTTTAATGCGATGCCAAATCACTTCACCGACTTTTGCTCGTTCAATCCGTGATTCAATGCCCATTGATGCCAAATTCGCTCGCAGTTTTTCAGCATCAATTGCGTTTTTAAATGAACCCGCCTGCATCATGTAAGTCATTGTCGGTTTCGGTTGTTCTTGTGAAATGGTAGTTGAATTCACAGGTTCTACAGGCACATTTGCCTGTTCTTTACGAGTCCGCGTAATAATTTCATGCTCAGGTACAACAACATCTTTATCTGGCAAAATGGTATAAAAATCAAACTGTGGAATGTCTTCTAATTCATTCGCCGCTTCGGGAGATAATATGACATCTGGCTGTTTTTCGAGTTTTTCAACCGTTTCTGGCGATAACTTATCAGGCGTATTCGTTGGCTGAGTAGCAATAATTTGAGCAACGACAGGTTCTGTGATGGAATGTTGTTGTAATTGATGTTTGATTTTTTTCAATCCTGTACCTTTTAAATACACACCAAAAACGACTAAACCAATCAACAAACCTGTAATCAACATCCACGCAAATGCTCCACCGCTCGATTTTTGAGACGGGCGTTTGCGTGAGTTTTTGTTGCGATTTGTATAATTTTTACTAGCCATTTACATCGCTTCAGGTACGCTAATGCCCAATAACGTCAAGCCATTTACCAACACTTGTCGCACGGCAGAAATTAAGTTTAACCGTGCATTTCGTAACGTATCGCTCTCGACAAGAAATTGATGCGCGTTGTAATAAGTGTGAAAATCGGTCGCTAATTCACGCAAATAGTTAATCAATAAATGCGGTTCATATTGCGTTGCGGCACGTTCAATCACTTCGGGATAACGCGCCAAAGTCGTTAATAAAGCGGTTTCATGTTCGGCGTTTAATTCTGACAAATTCGCCATTCCTAACGCTACATCTTGGGTAAATCCTTTTTCACCCAATTGACGGAACACGCTACAAACTCGCGCGTGGGCGTATTGAACGTAGAAAACGGGATTTTCGTTGGATTTGGATTTGGCGAGTTCTAAATCGA
>CAZLGN010000021.1:225-16809 GCA_964558865.1 uncultured Methylomagnum sp. | reverse complement strand
GGCTGGATTTACTTGGGGGTCTGCGTTGGTTCGGTATTAAACTTTTATCTTTCAATTTGAATCTAAAGGAACAAATCATGAAAAAATCTAACTTACTAACTGCTTTATCTTGCGTCATGGTATTAAGCAATGCTGCTTATGCCGATTCATTAGACACTTTGCTAAATGACGTTAATAAACGAATTTCTATTGTTGAAAAAACAGGAGATTGCATAATACCAGCTAATTCTAACAGTATGAGCGAATGCGAGCCTGTTATTGCAAAATGCCCAGCAGGGACGGTATTTGTTCCAAAACCCCTTTCAAGATGTTCGATTACTAATACAGATGGCAAAGAAGTTCCTGACTATTATTCTGGTATGGGCTTTGTGTATGAAAGGTCTAATAGTGAAAATGGACAGCAAGAATGCAATATAGGATACCTGTCAGGAGAGTACAAAATTAAGTCAATCGCAGCTTGTGCAAAAATACCTAAAGCGGTTCCAGGAATACTCAAGAGATTCGGCACAAGTCTGTAAATAAAAATAACTTTGATTGCAAGAGCTAATGCCAAAGCAACAGGTTTATCCACTTTGAAATTTTGATTTTTTGGAGGTTTTTATGTTGTTTAACAATATTATAGAAAAAGATGACAATGGTTATTTTGCTCACATTCCGCAATTAAAAGGCTTCGTATCACAAAAAGCGCTTTTAAATATCAAAGAAGCGGCTGAAAGCTGTATCTTGAAAGTCTTGATAAAAATGAGCTAATTTTGGAGGTTTTACGATGGACGAAATTAGTTACACTCAAGCCCGTTCGTCGCTATCAGCCATAATGGTACGTGTAACTAAAAATATGAACCTTAATGTTTTGCTTGCAAATATCGACTTTGTTGGTATAATTAGCAGGTAAGTTTTAGGTGGACTGGCTGAGCGGTCGAAAGCAACGGTCTTGAAAACCGTCGAACCGAAAGGTTCCTGGGGTTCGAATCCCTAGTCCATCGCCAAAAACTACAACCAAAAATTTCCGCTACACAATTTATATAAGTTGATTTACAACTTACTATCCGTTCAAGGTGCTGCTCATTCAGATTCTCTTTTTAAAATTTTGTTTTACACAGTAATTCAAAAACAGGCTATTGCCTTTACGACTCTTTGTAGCGACCTTTTCACCATTACACGCTAAATTACCTCATCCGCAAATATCCATCTCTCTTAGTGTTTTTTGTAACACAAACTAGCTCTAAAATATCGTAAAACCTCGCCGTCCATGACGCAGATGTAATCTGCTTAATTTCAAAAATCTTTCATGATATGCAAAATCTATCCTGTGTTAAAATTATGCTTAATTGCTACTAGAGGGTGCAATCGACTTGCTCAATGAGGGGAAGAAAAGTAAAGAATCACTTTAAGCAAAAACCACTACTACATCAAACCGAAAACAAACGGGATTAAAATATCGGCGCGATTTGCTGAAAAACTGAGTATTAAAAGCTCAAGCCTGATTTTTTATAATCCCAAACTTTAACAGTTTGGTGTACTACGGCACGCACAATCAAAACTATAATTATTATAACGAGGCTGAGTGATTCATTCGGTTTAGAAGGGGGAAATAGCATGCAAATCAAGAATCCATTTGATTCATCTCGCCCAGTGGTTGGCGAAGCCAGTATTGATATCAACAAACCCGTTCACGACGTTTTTTCGTATGTGGGTGAACATTTTTTTGAAAATTATCCAAAATGGGCGGTCGAAGTTGTAGATTTTCAGCCGCTCGATAGCCAAGAAGTTTCTGTCGGCGCAAAAGCTAAACAAATTCGCAAAGACAACGGCGCAAAAGTCGAATCCATTTTTGAAATCACCGATTATCAGCCCGATTCAAAACTTGTTTTTAAAGGTGTTGAAGCACCTTATCGACACAGTTATTTATTGGTTTGTGACGAAGAAAATCAACCCACGCATCTCACTTTTCGTTTTGAATTACTAGAGCTAGATGTGTTTATGCGTCCGTTTCAAAAGCTGATTCGTTCAGCCATTGAAGATGGCGCGGAAACTACCGTTGAAAACATTAAAAATTTAATTACTACTGGAGTTTAATAATGTCTTTTATTGTTGAAAAAGATGAAGGCGGTTTAATTCCGCAAATACTTTCTGCTATTTTGGATGAATGCGTTAATGGCGTGACATTGGCAGATCCCGATTTAGAAGACGCGCCAATTGTGTACGCAAATAAAGCCTTTGAGCGTTTGACGGGTTATGGTCAGGACGAAATTGTGGGTTTCAATTGCCGTTTTCTGCAAGGTGAAGACCGCGACCAACCCGCGCGTCAGCAAATTAGGGAGGCAATGGAAAAACATGAAGCCATTGAAGTGACATTACGCAATTACAAAAAAGATGGCACGTTATTTCATAACCGCTTAAAAATCACACCGTTATTCGACAGAAAAAAGCGCGTCATTTATTACCTCGGCGTGCAATACGATATAACGGAACAAGTGGATTTGAGTAATGAAGTCAAAGAATTGAATGATTTGTTAAACGCTAAATCAAGTTAATAATCGGCTCGTACAATCAAAAAAGGTGAGGTTATGAATAAAACGGAAATTACCACAAACAGCGGTTTGATTTTTAATGAAGTATTGTTCGGGTTTGCGATACTTGCCTTTTTTGTCTTGTTAGCGATTGAGAAAAAACACCCGTATCGTTTGTTTTCGCTGAAGATTGCTAAAGAATCATTTGTCACGAATACCACTGCGTTTTTGGTGAATAACGTGATTTTAACGGTGTTAAGAGCGTCGTCATTATTTTTGGTCGCCCAACAATTTTCGTCTTACGGATTATTAAGCGGTTTAGACAATGGCTTAATTAAAGGCGTTTTGGCATTCGCTTTTTTTGATTTGGCGATTTACGCTTGGCATTTCGCCAGTCACAAATATGAATGGCTGTGGCGATTTCATAAAGTGCATCATTGCGACAAAAGTTTTAACGTTTCGACAGGTTTTCGCTTTCACGTTTTCGATTTGTTGCTCGAAATTCTTTATAAATGTGTATTCGTTATCGTCATTGGCGTGAATGCGTATTTGGTATTGTCGATTGAAATTATCGAATTGTTTTTCATCTTTTTTCATCACGCCAACATTCGCGTTCCGAACGAAGACGCAATTTCACAAGTGATTATCACGCCTTCATTGCATCGCACTCATCATTCCACTTTACGCTCTGAACACGACAGCAATTACGGCATTGTTCTCGCGATTTGGGACAGAATGTTTAGCACGCGAAAAGAATTAGTACCAGTGAATATCGGATTGGATTTGATTGAAGCGGAGAATTTTATTCAACTTTTTTCGCTTGCGTTTATTACGGAGCGCAAAGTCATGAAATTATTAAGTTGGCTTCCAAAAGGCAAAAAATAAGCGATGATTATTAAAACGCACAAAGACATTCCGAGCAGTGAAATTACCGATGAAAAGGTATTTCATGAACGGCGCACACTGATTAAAGCGATGTTGGCAACGGCAGTTGGTGCGAGTATTCCTACGGCGTGGGCAAATAATGCCAAACCCAATGCGTGGAATGTGGCGAAAAGCGATTTGTCGAATAATGCCTTAACGCCCACGCCGATTGAACTGGTTAAAAATTACACGAATTATTACGAATTCACGTTGGACAAAGAAGATTCAACCAAACTCGCGCAAAATTTTATTGCTGATCCGTGGTCGTTGGAAATTAGCGGCGAAGTGGAAAAGGCGGAAACGTATCATTTAGAAGATATTTTGCATCAGCAAACATTAGAAGAACGAATTTATCGTTTTCGGTGTGTGGAAGCGTGGTCGATGGTCGTGCCGTGGGTGGGATTTTCGTTGGCAAATTTATTGAAGTTAGCGAAGCCGTTATCGACCGCGCATTTCGTAAAATTTACCACGATTCAACAACCCGAAACGATGCCGAATCAACGCAATAATGTGATGCTCGAATGGCCTTATATTGAAGGGTTGCGAATTGATGAAGCGATGCACCCGTTGACCATGTTGGCGGTTGGAATGTACGGCAACGCATTACCGAAACAAAATGGCGCACCATTGCGATTAGTCGTGCCGTGGAAATACGGGTTTAAAAGTATCAAAGCAATTGTCAAAATTGAGCTGTTAAAAAATCCGCCTTTGACGACGTGGAATAAATCCGCGCCTGCTGAATATGGATTTTACGCCAACGTTAATCCCGCCGTTTCGCATCCACGATGGAGTCAAAATAGCGAACGACAATTGGGCAGTGGTTTTTTTACGTCGCGTCGGCAAACAGAATTATTTAATGGTTACAGTGAAAAAGTCGCTTCGCTTTATCAAGATATGGATTTACGGCATTTTTTCTGATGAATTTTCAAATTAAAAATCCAAAATTAGTCACGCTCCTGGCTTGCTTAATCCCGTTGGCGTGGTTGTTTATCGATATTGCGTTCGATAATTTAGGTTCAAATCCCATTCAGGCTTTGCACATTCGGTTGGGCGATTGGTCATTGCGTTTTTTGTGTTTGACGTTAGCGATTACACCGATTCAAACGATAACGAAATGGCGCAATATGGCGGATTATCGTCAGATGTTTGGCTTGTACGCTTTCTTTTATGCGACGCTGCATTTACTCACTTATGTGGTCGTTGATAATAATTTTGAGTGGTCGCTTATCGGCACGGATATTATTGAAAGTCCGTACATTTGGTTTGGCGTGTTTGCGTATTTGGTTGTGTTTGCCTTAGGGATTACGTCGCCAAAATGGGTCATGAAACGCATGGGAAAATTGTGGAAAAAACTGCATCGACTCATTTATATTGCCTCGCTGGCGGCGGTTACTCATTATTTTTGGCAACTGAAAGGCAATCTCGCTGAACCATTATCATATTTAATTATCATCTTATTTTTGCTTGGTTTTCGTATTTTAGCGTGGCTGACAAAACGTCAATTACACAAAATGATGATTCCCAAAGGTCATGAATAATCATCTAAAAAAGTTCTTAAACTTATCTTTTTGAGCGGAAGATTCTGGTTTAATTAGCAAAGAGATTAAAAACAAAACCCACCGCGTCGAAAAAGCTATCTATCGATAGAATGTCGAGAAACAACTTCTTAAAGCCCTTTGTTATCTGGGCTACTCACCATAATTCTAAAATCTGTCGCTTGCATTGATGGAGCAAGCGCGTTAATGGTTTGGGTTTGCCCTGCATAAACTAGCAATGGTTGCCACGCTTCATCATCGCCAATCACCATGCCATTTTTATCCAACCATTTGAAACGGTAATACAACTGCTGATTATTGGAATCTGTATTCAAAATTTCAGCTTGAATCGCCATCAAACGATTACGTTTTGTTGCCGTGATATTACTCACAACCAAATAAGACATTTCGCCTAATTGTTCAACTTTTGCAGGAATACTATTGGGTGCTGGTGGTGGAAGCTGTTCCGTTGCACATCCTGTTAATAACGCCGCTGTAATACTTAAATTGAGAAGAAATTTTTTCATTTTTTACTCCGTTTTTTGGTGGAAGATTTACGCGCTTTTTTACTTATTGATTTGGTTGGAATAATTTCTGATTCAACCTGTGGCGGCGGTGGCGCAATGATATTTGCAGGCATTTTTGCGTTATAAATCGGTTGCGACCAATAAACTTGATTATTGATTACCCGCGCCACAACAACAGCGTGTGCGCCGTTAATATCCAACGTTTGTTTTTTTGAACCAAGCGAAAATTCATGTTTGCCCGTTGGAATAGAAAACCGTGTGACGTTAATCGTCGAAGGCAACGTGCGCCATGTTCGTTCATCCGCTGATTCGGTAATCACATTAGCCACATTTAAGACAACGCCCGCAAGTTGTGCATAACCATTATTGCTGTGCATCAAGGCTTGTTGCGAAGCTGTTTTCACGGCAGCCCGCAAAATACCTCGCACAATAATTCCTGGCATATCGTCTTTTAACGCCCGTTTGGACATCGCATCTAAACTCGTTACCATCGATAACGGTTGCGTGGTCAAATTATCGACGCTTACAGAATTTGGCGCGTTGGTGCGTGTTGAATCGGAATGCAAAACAGGAAATGAAATCGGAATCACGCCTAAACCTTTATAAATCACAGGAATTGGCACCATAACAGAACTTAACGACGGCGCAACACCGCTTTCAACCACCATTAAAACATCCGTTTCATTCGGTTTTTGTTGGCGCGGACGCAAATCCAAACCCGCTAAGCCGTCTTCCAATGTTTTCACGTTTGGGCGTAATTCAATCGCTTGACGATAACCCGCAGACGCTAAACTCGGTTCGCCCAGTGCCTCATAAACAAAACCCGCCAAATAATGGCTGAACGCGCTTTGATAACCATTTTTGAGCGAGGTAATTTCGGGCGAATTTAACGTTTCTACGGGATAACCGTTCAAATCTTTAAATGTTGTACCAATGCCTTTCGCACGACTTTCTTTTTCAATTTCTTCAGTTTCTTTTGCGCGAACTTCGGCAATAATTGCTTCCCGTTCATGTGTTTTTTTGATTTCAGTTCGGGCAAAATCCCAATCACCATTTAGCAAATGATTTAACGCAAGCTGTGTCGAAAGCATCACTTTTTCATAATCATGCCCGTCATAACGGCGGGTTTTATCGTTTAACGTCACCGCGCCGATATTTTCCAAAATAGCACCCGCTCGAATTTTCGCTTCGTTTTCCCATTCATTCACAAAATGATCGGCGGATAACCACGTCGTGACGCTGTCTTTGTATTTGTTATCGAAACGTTGCAATGTGCCTTTTTCAAAGTAATACAATAAATCTTTGTCGCTGCTCGTGTTGTTGGAATCGAGTTGTTGAATCGCCTGTGGCACTTGACCTTGTGCGACTAAATCAACGGTTTGTTTAAGTTCATCGTCATAACTTCGCATCACAGAGCAGCCAGAAAGCGCGAGTGTAATCGCTAAGGCTAAAGTAAATTTTGGGGCAGAAATTGGCATAAAATCCTTCGCGTTATTGAGTGTCAAAAATGGCAAGTGTTACACAAGTTTTGGGTTATTGCGCGGCAAAAATTTCACCAACTTCACCGAGTTTTCGTCGCGTTTCAAAATTTCCAACGGATGACCGTGTAATCGAATACTCGTCCCTGTATTGGGTATAGTTTCCATAAAATCCAAAATTAAGCCGTTCAACGTTTTCGCGCTTTCAATCGGTAAATCCCACTGCATAATCCGATTTAATTCCCGCACGGTAATCGTGGCATCGACAAAATAACTGCCGTCTAATTGTTGGCGCACCGCATTTTCTTCGGTAATCAATTCACCGACAATTTCTTGCAATAAATCGTCTAACGTCACTAAACCCTGAACGTCGCCGTATTCGTCCACGACTAAACCAACACGGATTTTTTCATTTTTGAAGCGCAACATTTGCGTGTGAACAGGCGTACTTTCTGGAATAAAAGAAGGTTTTGTGAGCAAGCTAATAATCGTTTGTTTATCGAACTTTTCGTGATGAATTTCAATCAATACTTTGCGTAAATGGAGAAAACCAATCACGCGGTCAACATTCTGTTTATAAACAGGTAAGCGCGTATGTGAGCTGTGTTTGATGTGCTGAATAATCGTCTCAATTGGTAATTCCAAATCGATGCCGATGATTTCATTGCGCGGTGTCATGATGTCTTCAACCGTTGCAGATTCTAAATCTAAAATCCCCAGCAACATTTTTTGATAACGAGGCGGCATGACGCTTTCAGATTCGGAAATAATGCTTTTGAGTTCGTCTGTATTGAGTTGATCGCGTCCCGTTTTTGAAGTGTCCACGCCTATTCGATGTAACAAACAATGCGCTAATGTATTGACTAGCCAAACAAGAGGATAAAAGACTTTGAGTAAAACGGTATAAACCCACGCAGAGGGAAAGGCGAGTAATTCGGGTTTAATTGTGGCGAGCGTTTTGGGTGTGACTTCGGAAAAAATCAACATTACCAACGTCAATAATGCGGCGGCAATGGCAACGCTTGATTCTTCATCTGCGTAGAGTTTTATGGCAATTACCGTCGCAATCGATGAGGCGAAATTATTAACGAAATTATTACACAATAAAATCAAACCCAGCACGCGGTCTGGGCGTTCTAGTAACTTCTGTGCTTTGGTCGCGCCTTTATGTTTTAACTTCACCAAATGCCGCAATCGATAACGATTCAACGTCATTAACGACGTTTCTGAACCCGAAAAAAAGGCGGACAAAATTAACATCAACAAAAGTATGCCAATCAGCATACCAAGAGGCATATCGTTCAAGGAAAACGCTCGTGGGGTTATTAACAAGTTGTCTAGTGTCTACGGTGGCGATTTTTTGTCAAGTCTAAAAACTGCCACAATTTTGTCTTTTGTAGTTCAAATGACATTAACAAAATGCAATAATGGCATGAAATAAAACATGAAATTTTTAGTCTGACTGAGTGAGAAATATGGCGTTGCTTCCTCCTATTTTGTTAATTGACGATAATCAAACACGCATCCAACAGGTTGAAATTATTTTTCAATTTATGGGATATGAAGTAAAAACTATTGGTTCGGATAATTATGCCGACTATTTGCACGAAATTAACCGCGTTTGCAGTATTTTTATCGGTGAAGGGATACGCAGACAATTCATGATTTTGAACGAAATTGTGGAAATGGCGCGGATTCCTGTGATTTTTATCTCCGACAGCAGCGAAGAAATAGCGGTTGAAAAAGTTCACGAAAAATTATTTTACGTTTTACCGTCACCGTTACAGTACGCGCAATTAAGTCCATTACTCGTTAAGTTGCCCATCAATCGTGCCGCGTCACAAAATGCTTCCACCGCATTTGAAATCCAAAAATTGGTTTTAAACGATTCTGAAAACGCTAACGCTTTATCACTTGTCTCATCACGTTTAAAAGGCAACAGTGTAGCAATGGTTCAAATCCAAAAAATGATTGCTCAAGTCGCGGAATCGGACGCAACCGTTTTAATTTTGGGTGAATCGGGAACAGGCAAAGAAGTCGTTGCCAACGCTTTGCATGATGCCTCTTTGCGTCGTGATAAGCCCTTTGTGCCAATCAATTGTGGCGCGATTCCCGCTGAACTTTTAGAAAGTGAATTATTTGGACACGAAAAAGGCGCGTTCACAGGCGCGTTAAATGCTCGCCAAGGGCGTTTTGAAATGGCAGAAGGTGGCACATTATTTTTGGATGAAATTGGCGATATGCCGTTGTCGATGCAGGTGAAATTGTTGCGGGTGTTGCAAGAACGAAATTTTGAACGAGTTGGCGGAAATAAAACGATTTGGTGTGACGTGCGCGTCATTGCCGCAACGCATCGACATTTAGAAAATGAAATTAAACATAACCGTTTTCGAGAAGATTTATTTTATCGATTAAACGTTTTTCCGATTGAATTGCCATCACTCAAAGAGCGTGCCGACGATATTCCTATTTTGATTGAAGAATTATTAACGCGCATGGCGAAGGCAAATCGGGGTTTTGTGAAATTCACTCCAAATGCGCTGGCGACGTTGATGCGTTATGAGTGGCAAGGCAATGTGCGCGAATTGGCGAATTTAATGGAACGGTTAGCCATTATTTATCCAAAAGGATTGGTTGATGTTGATGATTTACCCGAAAAATTCAAACTATATCGCGTTGAAGCTCCGATTGATTTCATGCTTCCCGATATGCCAGAACACAATCAGAGTGAAATTAAAGTTCGTCAAGAAATTGTCGAAAACGTGATGCAGATGACACAAACAACGCCAGATGAAATGCACGCTTTGATGAGTTATCACGAATATGTTCCAGAAATTAGTAATACTGTACAGCTGCCCGAAGAAGGCATTGATTTAAAAGAATACTTAAACACAATGGAATCGGATTTAATCCGCCAAGCCTTAGACGAATGTAACGGAGTTGTCGCGCATGCCGCAAAACGTTTGAATATGCGGCGCACCACCTTGGTTGAAAAATTACGAAAATTTGATTTAGCGCGTTAAAAAGCGGTTGTTTTTTGACGATTAAATTATTTTTACTGGCATCAATTGTGCTTAAACAATACTAATCGTCTTAAGATAAGAGAGAACAAAATGAACGACATCCGCATAACGCCCGCTTTAGAACAAATTCGTAACTTATCTGTTGCAGCGGGAAGTAAAGTTTCTGAACTGCCTACCGAAGGCATTGATTTTGGTTCAATTTTGAAGCAAGCCATCAATGATGTGAACGAAAAACAGCAAGTTTCAAGTCAAATGAAAGCCGCTTTTGAAGGTGGCGACAAAACGATGAATCTCGCCGAAGTGATGATTGCATCACAGAAAGCAGAGGTTTCTTTCAAAGCATTGACGCAGGTTAGAAATAAGTTGGTTGAAGCCTACAAAGATGTCATGAATATGCCCATGTAATCCCAACCCTGTGAATAGACAATGAGTGATCAAAATAGTACAAATCCGCTCGCTGCTACAGGTGGCGCGGATATAACATCAGGCGGTTTAGGCGGCTTTGTATCGGGATTAAATCTCGAAGGACATCCCGCCATTCGTGGGCTGTCGCAATTAACAATGGCTCGCCAAGTCGTAATCATGCTCGGTTTAGCCTTGAGCGTGGCAATTGGGATTGCGGTCGTTTTGTGGTCGCAAGATGCCAATTACGCGCGGCTTTATACCGAATTAAACGATAAGGATACCGCTGAAATTCTCGATTCATTAAACGCCCAAGGCGTGAAATATAAAATCGAAGAGGGCGGTTCAATTATGGTTCTTGCGGACAAAGTCAATGATTTGAAAATCAAACTTGCCGCTCAAGGTTTGCCAAAAAGTAACAGTATCGGTTACGAATTACTCGACAAAGAACAAAGTTTTGGCACCAGTAAAAGTGCAGAATTAGCGCGTCATCAACGGGCGTTAGAAGGCGAAATTGCCCGAACAATTATGTCGATTCAAAGCGTAAAAAATGCTCGCGTTTTATTGGCATTGCCTGTGCAATCCGTGTTTGTCCGTGAACGTAAAAAGCCCAGCGCGTCAGTCATCGTCCATTTGTATCAAGGTCGCACACTGGACAAAGGGCAGGTCGAAGCGATTGTGCATTTGGTTTCTTCTAGCGTGCCACAACTCGATGCAGATCATGTGACGGTTGTCGATTACAAAGGTCAGATGTTGAATTCTCGTGCGAGTGCAGCAGAAAATTTGACCGCAAATCAATTTGAATACAAAACTAGCATCGAAGAACATTTGATGCACCGTATTGAAAATATCATGTCGCCATTAGTTGGGGCTGAATCAATGCGTGTTCAAATTTCGGCAGATGTCGATTTTACTGAAACCGATAAAACACAAGAAATGTTTAATCCCGATTTGCCTGCGTTACGCAGTGAACAAACGACGGATGAACAAAACAAGGAAAATCCGCAAGGTGTTCCAGGTGCATTGAGTAATCAGCCAACTCCAGCGGGCGCAGCGATTGAAACGATTCCGCCTGTTTCGCCGAATTCGCTTGTAACTGATAACAATGCGAAAGGTTATGCGTCAAAAACGGCAACGCGCAATTATGAATTGGATAAAACGATTACGCATACAAAGTTAGCGTCAGGCGTTTTGAGACGTTTATCGGTTGCCGTTGTGGTTGATGATAGACATATTCTCCAAGCAAGCGGCGCATCAAAATTACAGCCTTACGCACAAGAAGATTTAAATCGTTTTAATGATTTGGTCAAACAGGCGGTGGGTTTTGACAGTGGACGCGGCGATCAAGTGACCGTTACCAACGTGAGTTTCAGAGGTGCAGATTTAGATTTACCGCCTGAATTACCATTGTGGAAAGAAGTTTGGTTCATTGATTTAGTGAAACAAGCGGCTGCCGTTTTAGCGATTCTTTTCTTAATCTTCGGCGTGTTACGTCCAACAATTCGCGCTTTGATTGCGAAAGACGAAGAAGAAAAACGGGCGATTGCCGAAGCTGAAGAACAAGCTCGCGCTGCTGCCTTACTGGCTGCTGGCTTCATTCTCGATGCAGACGGTCAACCGTTATCACTTACGGAAGATGAACAACAAAAAATTGACGACTTATTGGATTCTATGGAATTACCGAAAGCCTATCAAAATCGTTTGGATTATTTGAAACGCTTAGTTGATGACGATCCAAAAGTGGTTGCTCAAGTATTGAAAACATGGGTGAGAAGAGATGTCGGATAAAATTTTAATGAAGTATGCTGACAAAGCCGCCGTATTGTTGCTTGCAATTGGAATGGATAAAGCGGCTTTTGTTTTGAAACAAATGAATCCGCGCGAAGTGCAGTCTGTTTGCGCGGCAATGGCAAATGTTGGCGATGTCTCGGTACCATTGATTGAAGAAATTTTAGAAGAATTTATTCATGACGTGAAATCACAAACCGCATTGGGCATGAATTCGGATGATTATATTCGCACCGTGTTGGTAAATGCGTTGGGTGCCGATAAAGCGAACAGTATTCTGGATCGTATTTTCCAAGGCGGCAGTTCGAGAGGGATTGAGCAGCTTAAATGGCTCGATTCTCGCTCAATTGCCGACATGATTCGTGCCGAGCATCCACAAATTATCGCAACATTGTTGTCATTGATGGATCCTGAACAAGCCGCTGAGGTAATGATGTATTTTGCTGAAGCGATTCGTCCCGATTTGATGATGCGAATTGCCACGATGCAAGGCATTCAACCGCAAGCATTACGCGAGTTGGATCAAATTATGGAAAAACAATTGACGGGATCTGATAACGTGAAATCGACTAATTTAGGCGGTGTAGATACGGCAGCAAGTATCTTGAACTTTATGGAAACCTCCGCAACTGAACTGGTAATGAACGAAATTACCGAACAACGCGCGGAATTAGCTCAAGAAATTCAAGAAAAAATGTTCACTTTCGACGATCTTATTGACATCGACGATCGCGGTATGCAAACCATGTTGCGCGAAGTCGCAACGGGTAACTTGCTACTAGCGTTGCGTGGTGTGGATGAAGCACTTAAAGAAAAAATCTTCTCGAATATGTCGAAACGTGCTGCCGAAATGTTGCGCGACGATTTGGATGCCTCTCCACCTGCGAAACTCAGTGATGTTGAACAAGCGCAAAAAGATATTTTGGCAATTGCCAAACGCTTGGCAGAATCGGGTGAAATTAGCTTAGGCGGTGGTGCAGATGAACTCGTCTAATCGTCCACGTTTTTCGACTGCTGAATTAGAGTCTTTGCGTTTGTGGGCGACACCGTATTTTGATGAAGACGATATTCCGAAGGAAATTATTACGCCTGACGTGAATGTTGAACCTGAATCGCCACCAATGCCAACGCTAACCGTTGAGGAAATTGAGGCAATTCAAAAACAAGCGCAAGCCGAAGGATTTGCGCTTGGCAAACAAGAAGGTTATCAAGCGGGTTTTGTTGAAGGTTCACGCAAAGGCTATGACGAAAATGTTCATTTGATTGAAGTAAGAACCACACAATTGGTGAGTTTGCTCGAATCTTTTGCGACACCGTTTAAACAGTTAGACGAAAGCGTTGAACGGGCATTAGCGGATTTATCCGTAAAAATTGCGAAACAAATTTTACATCGTGAAATCGAATTAGATTCGGGACAAGTCACCGCAGCAGTGAAAGCTGCGGTTGCTGCGCTGCCAATTGCATCTCAAAACGTGAAAATTTATTTGAATCCTGAAGATGCCGATTTGGTGCGTTTTAATTTGGGTTTAGGCGAATCACCATCCGCGTGGACAATTTTTGAAGACCCTTCAATTACGCGCGGCGGTTGCAAAGTGGATACCGAAATGTCTCACGTCGATGCAACGGTTGAAAGCCGTTTAAATGCGGTTTTAGAATCGATGTTTGGCGAAGATTTCACGCCAGAAATTCCCCCTACGCGAGTAGAACCCATTAAAAAATCGGAGCTTTCTGAATGATTCCAACCGCTAATCGCTCCTCAATTTGGTTAGATAGATTAAAGCCTTACGCAGAACGTGCCGATATACCGCATGAATTGGTCGTTGAGGGCAAATTATCACGGATGGTGGGTTTAACGTTGGAAGCCGTTGGATGTCGCGCCGCAATTGGTTCTCGATGCGAAATTGAAACAAAAAACGGACGCATGATTGAAGCAGAAGTGGTGGGTTTTTCAGGTTCAAAAGTGTTTTTAATGCCAACTGCTGAAGTTCATGGTTTAGAACCTGATTGCCGCGTTATTCCAATGGGGAAAAATAGTTTGGCGAAGGTGGGTTTCGGATTATTGGGGCGCGTTTTAGACGGTGCTGGAAATCCGCTAGATGATAAAGGGGCATTAAAAACGACCGCACAAATTTCGTTAAATGGTACGCCTATTAACCCATTGTCACGAAAACCAATTCGTGAACCCTTGGATGTTGGCGTTAGAGCAATTAACGCAGTTTTAGCCGTTGGACGTGGTCAACGAATGGGTTTATTTGCTGGGACTGGTGTGGGCAAAAGTATTTTGCTCGGCATGATGACGAAATTCACGAATGCTGACATTGTTGTTGTCGGGTTAGTCGGCGAACGGGGACGCGAAGTAAACGAATTTGTGTTGAAGATTCTCGGCGAAGAAGGTTTGAAACGTGCCGTGATTGTTGCAAGTCCTGCGGATTGTCCGCCGTTAATGCGGGTTCATGGCGCATTGTTAGCGACCAGTATTGCTGAATACTTCCGCGATCAAGGCAAAGACGTTTTATTGTTAATGGATTCGCTAACCCGTTTTGCTCAGGCACATCGGGAAATTGCGTTAGCAATTGATGAACCACCAGCCACGAAAGGTTATCCTCCGTCAGTATTTGCAAAATTGCCACATTTAGTTGAACGTGCAGGAAATGCTGATGAAGGTGGCGGTTCGATTACTGCTTTTTACACGGTTTTGGCAGAAGGCGACGATAACAATGATCCGATTGCAGATGCCGCACGCGGGGTTTTAGATGGTCATATTGTGTTATCGCGAGTGTTGGCGGATTCGGGACATTTTCCTGCGATTGATATTGAAGCCTCGATAAGTCGTGTAATGACTGATATTGCCGATGCCAACCATTTGAAATTAGCGCGGGATTTGCGCCGTTTGTATTCACTGTATCAACAAAACAAAGATTTAATCAGTGTTGGCGCGTATCAACCTGGTTCCGATCCGCGAATTGATAAAGCGATTGAAAAGCACCCAGCAATTGTGGAATTTTTACAGCAAGATATGGACGAGTCAGTGGGCATTGCACAAAGTCTGCACCAACTCGAATTGTTATTGAATTTACGTTAAAGCGAGTTTGTTATGAAAAAAAGATCGAAACGATTACAAACGATTGTCGATATTAAGGCGAATCAGGAACAAAAAGCCTTGGAAACTCTCGGTCATTCGCAACGTCAGCACAGCGAAATGAAGCGACAAGTCGATGGTTTGACGCATTATCGCCGCGATTATGTTGATAAATGTAATGCGTTTGCGAGCGAAGGTGTGCAAGTTTCGCGGTTAATCGAATTTCGATCATTTATCGACAAGCTGGACGTAGCTATTGCGGGTCAAGAAAGAGTTTTAAATCACATGGAACAAGACGTGCATTTCAAACGCAAAATGTGGGAACGCTCACATCACAGCACGCAAACAATTCAAAAAGTCCGTGAATCGGCATTAAAAGTCGAACAAAAACACGAAAATAAACGCGAACAATCTGAACAAGATGAACACGCATCACGTTTGGGACGTAAAAAATTAACGGGCTATGCAGCCCACTAAAAACGAAAGGTTAAAACTATGATTACTGTAACGGCTTCATCATTATCATTACCTACAAATACGTTAATGCCAGTTGTTGACAGCGCAGTAACACCAAATTTAACAACAACATCGGGTACGGCAACCCCGCAAGAAGGATTTTCCAATACACTGACCACTCAAATGAATTTGTTGGTTCAACCCACAACAGATGCCGCCGCATTAAGCGTTACAACAACGCCCTCACTCTTGACGGCAATTACAACTGCCGCGACGACGGAACCTGTTGTTGCAACTGGTAGTGTGGTGAATAATACGCCGACAGCGACTGTTTCAACGCCTGCATTGCAACAAGCTACTGTTGTAACGACAACAAATGCTCAGTTAATCGCGACTACATCTTCTGCAACGGCAGCACAGAATGCAACAACGCCAGAAACGACGATGAGTGCCGCAGATACGGCAATTTTATCGAATGTTACGGATACGCTTAAATTCATTAACACGGGTTCAAAATTGGGCGACACGTTACCAACAGGTAAATCTGTTCAATTACCAACGGCAAATTTTGTCGCTCCATTAACGCAACAATCGGTTCAATCAGCAGTTCAGCAAGCAACGACAAATACTCAAGTAAATACGCCAGCGGCTGTTTTAGCTCAACAAGTTACGCCTGTTCAAATTGCACAAACGCCTACGACAACAAATCAAGCACAGACGATTGTTCAAACATCTGTGAATCAGGCAGAAACGCCGATTATTACAGTTTCTGTTCAAACGCCCGTGGTGCCACAAGCGGCGACATCCGTTCAAACGCCCGTGGTGCCACAAGCGGCGACATCCGTTCAAACGCCCGTGGTGC
>CAZLGN010000021.1:0-125 GCA_964558865.1 uncultured Methylomagnum sp. | reverse complement strand
CACAAGCGGCGACATCCGTTCAAACGCCTATTGTGCCACAAACGGCAACGACTGAAAAAACTGTTCAAACGTCTATTTCACCACAAACGGTGACGGCTGAAAAAGCGGTTCAAATGTCTATTTCA
>CAZLGN010000020.1:0-18857 GCA_964558865.1 uncultured Methylomagnum sp. | reverse complement strand
AATCGGGTGAATGGGGTGGTAAATATCGACGTGTTTAACGGCTTGTTCAATCGTTCGCGGTGGCAAAAGTCCTTTATCTTCACAAAATGCGACAAATAAAACGCGGTCGAGTAATTTTTGTGCAGGTGAAATGAGCGCGAGCGGTTCAAATTCGGGATTGTCAGCGATTAAGCGGGTAATCAGTTGTTCGCGCAACCCTTTGTAATCGTCATAAAGTTTTGCCGTAATGTCTTTTTCAGCTTGTTGGCTTTGTTCTAAAAGCTGTTTTGTTGCGCCTGAAAGCAAATTTTTCGCGTGCAAACACAAAATAAATCGCGCGTATTCGCTTGGGTCAGTCAATTTTGCTAAATCGAAAACTTCATAAACCAGCGACGTTTCACCAAACGCATAAAGCCGAATTTCTAAATAATTTGAAACTAAAATCCACTGACAACCTTTCGCATCTCGCGCGTAACGCCACGCTTGTTCGACGGGTGTTTCTTTTCGTCCGCTGATTAAAGCGTCTAAATTTTTAGTTTTCGCGCCTTTGAATTCAAAAACCGCTTGAATTTTGTCGCCCGTTTTGTCGTTGGTGAAATGTCCGAGCGCGGCATCAACTTCGCCGTTTTTGATTTTGTATTCTTGCGCGAGACTGTAATTTTCGCCACGTCCAAGCGTTTGATAACCTAAAACCGTTTCAAGTAATTTGCTGATGAAAGCAGAAACAACGGCGGTTTCTTTGTGTTTTTCAAGATTGCGATTTGAAATCATGCCTTGCCAATCTTGCAAAATCGGCAAATGTTCAGCAGGAATTTCTGAAATAGTTAAGGCTTGCTGGAGGATTTTTTTATTGAATAGGGGCATTTCAATTCACCCAATTTTCAAGTTTCAAACCGTGAACTCGTTCAAATTCGCGCGTGTTATTGGTTAATAACGTCATATTCAATGCCAACGCATACGCCGCAATTTGCAAATCATAAGCTCCAATCGGTTTGCCTTGTTTTTCTAAATCGCTGCGAATTTTCGCGGCTTTTTTCGCCACCTCAATCGTAAAATCGACCACTGAAAATGGCGCGATAAATTTTTCTAATGCCGCTGAATTCCGTTTTTGCGAATTATTTTTTTCGATGCCGTAATACAACTCAAATATCACAATCGAGGGAATATAAATTTGTTTCATTTGAATTTGTTGAAAACGCGCAAGCACTTCGGGCGGACGTTCTTTGATTAAATAAATGCAGATATTCGTGTCGAGCAAATAATTTTTCATACTCAATTCCAATCGCGTTCTTGTGCAAGCGGTTGAGCGCGTCCGTTTTGCATGAAATCATCTGAAAATTCGCTTAATGTCGAAATCCACGATTCCCACGCATTTTCAATCGGCTCTAAAATGATTTTATTGCCTTGTTTTGAGATTTTGACTTCTTTGCCTTGGAATCGAAATTCTTTTGGTAAACGTACCGCTTGGGATTGTCCGTTGTTGAAAATTTTTGCTGTTTTCATGGTTGTTATCCGATAAAAATATAAATCAGAAGTATAGACTATTTTGAATTTATATTCATCGGAATCCCCGTCCATGCAGTAATCGACTTCACTAAAGCTCATTAACCAATTACTTGGAATATGCGTGTGGATTATAGGCGAATGTTTCAATCCACATCGCGCAACAAAGCCAACATATCATCAACCGACATTTTGCCGCTTAATTCGCCACCTTCAAGTAAGCTATTTGCTAAATCGCGTTTTTGATGATGCAACGCCACAATTTTGTCTTCAATTGTGTCTTTCGCAACCAAGCGATAAACCGTCACAGGACGTTTTTGCCCCATTCGATGCGCTCGGTCAGAAGCCTGATCTTCAACCGCTGGATTCCACCACGGATCCATGTGAATCACATAATCTGCCGCTGTGAGATTCAAGCCCGTCCCGCCTGCTTTCAAACTAATCAAAAACAAATCGCCGTCGCCCGCTTGAAAAGCATTCATCGCTTTTTTGCGCTGCACAATAGACGTTGAACCGTCCAAATAATGGTAAGCAATTTTCTTTTTATCGAGTAATTCCCGAATTAACGTTAAATGCCCAACAAACTGACTAAACACCAACGCTTTGTGCTTATTATCAAGCAGTTCATCGACAAGCTCTTCAAAGGCTTCAAGTTTTGAACTCATTAACGGGCTATCTTCCATCACGAGTTTCGGATTACAGCACGCGCGGCGCAACTTCATAATTTCCGCTAAGACTTGTAATTGTTGATTTCCGCCTTTGGTTTGCGATTCTTGCATGACCTTCATCGCTTCACGACGCAAGGCTTCATAAAACGCGCGTTCTTCGCTGCTTAATTCAATGTGCAACGTGACTTCAGTACGCGCAGGTAATTCAGTCAAAACATCATTTTTCAAACGACGCAACACGAATGGACGCAATACTTTTTTCAAACGTTGTTGCGCGTTGTGGTCATGATTATTTTCAATCGGATTTGCGTAACGTTCATTAAATTGCGCTAACGAACCCAACAAACTTGGATTGATAAAATTAAACAAATTCCATAATTCGCCCAAGTGGTTTTCAATCGGCGTGCCTGTTGTCACCATTCTAAAATCGGCTTTCAACGCCATTGCCGCTTTCGAGCGTTTCGTCATGCTGTTTTTAATCGCTTGCGCTTCATCAGCAATCAGCGTGTGCCATTGTACTTCCTGCAAACGTTCGCCTTCAGTTTGCAACAAGCCGTAACTGCAAATAATCAAATCAAACGCGCCCGCATTATCAAGCATCGTTTGGCGGTCGCCATTTCCAAAAATTTGAACGTTTAATGTCGGCGCAAAACGCGCAGCTTCTTCTGCCCAATTGATACAAACCGAGGTTGGAGCGAGAATCAATGTCGCACCATTTGGCGCACGCGATAAAATCAATGCAAGCGATTGAATCGTTTTTCCCAATCCCATGTCATCGGCTAAACACGCGCCCGCGCCCCAATGCGCTAAACGACTCATCCAGACAAAACCCTCGTGTTGATAATCGCGCAATTCACCTTGCAACGTCGAAGGCACTTTGGGTTTTAAATCCACTAATTCGTCTAATTTTTTAAGTTGCTCTTTCCACGGTTTGCCCGCTTTGATTTCCATGCCATTCGTAATTTCATCCAACGTTTGCGCCGCGAGGGCATGAAATTGTATTTTGTCGTCTTTAACTTCGCCGACACCGCGCAAATCGTCTAAACGTTGGCGCAATTCTTTAGTAAGTGTAACGATTTGACCATCTTCAAGTTGTAAAAAACGTCCTGTCGAATTCGCCAACAAACGCATCAAACGCTGCATATCCAACACCTGATTGTCATCGATTTTTAAATCGCCTTCAACGCTAAACCAATTTTGTTCGTGACGAACGGAAAAACGGGTTTGCGATAAACCCAGTTCGCGACTGAGTTTGATTTTTTTACCTTTGGGCCATTCAAGCAATGCGAATTCACCTAATTCTTGTAAATTTAACAGCGTTTCGAGTGCCGTATCCGCTTCGTCAAGTGACCATTTAAACGAATCATCGGGTTCAAGCGATGAACAACTTTCGAGCAACTTTTTAACGTATTTTTTTTCTAATTTGAAATCGCGCGTGGTTTGAAGTTGCTTGCCGTCAATTTCAGCTAAAACGGTTGTACCGCCTGTTGCGGGTTTATAAAGCGGGCCACCATCAAAAAAGGGTTGTACGAAAACTTCAATTTGCAAACCCTGTCCTAAAGGCTGCAAATGCAAATGCAATCGCTCATCGACAGGCACGGTTTCGGCTTGCGTCGCTAAACCCACCATATTTGATTGCACCGTCAACGCCGAAGCAATTGCCGAAATTGAATCCATCACTTGTTGACGTGCGCTAATGGGAATTTTCAAACCGCCGCCCAAAGTTTGCGCGACTTGGCGATGTTGATCATTGATTTTGTACAGTAAAACCCCGTTGGCAGTTTTTTGAACTGCCATTGTTGCCGTCGCGGGGATTTGCGGCTGCAACGCTAACAATAATTCATTGCCTTGTTCTTGAACTAAAAGCTGTGGTTCAGCGGTTTGAATATCAATTGGCGCGTTGTATTGAACTTGATTTGCCCAATACACATTTTGATGACCGACTGCCTCAAATAAGGCTTCCTCAGGCACGGCATAAACGTCGCCGTAATAGTAATAGTCATTTTGTGGTGTAATTTTGCGAATTTTTTTACAAATTCGCACATCTTGCTCGGTCAAATAAGTGAAGGTATTTAATTCGCTGTGCAAGCGTTTTAACGCGACGTTTCGACCTTTTGACCAATTGCCGTTTTTACCTAATTTTTGTTCTTTCGGTTCCAAAAGAACTTCGTTATTGTCCAAATTCAATGTCCAAATTAAACGCACTTCGGATTGAATCGCTTCTGCAACGGGCGTTTTAATGGCGTTAATTTGTGACAAGGCTTCTAATGCGCGTTCCCACGCAGCGGTTCGAGGCATTGCGTCAATCAGTTGTAAATAGGGCGTGTTTTCGTAGCGTTTTGCTATTTTGTCGCACACTTTGTGGCTGTATTCAAAATGTCGTAACAGTGTTGAAGCGATTGCGGCATACCACGCAAAACCGTTGTCATTCGCCGCTTGGCAATAACTTGCCAATCGTCCCAAAAAGAGCGTTTGTTCTGCCGTGTCTTTTAATATCGCCGTTTCATCTAGCCAATATAACAACAAAATTTGCGCTAGACTCGAATATGGCGTTGCTCTAACTCGTGCAAGTGAAGTGCTTTGAAATTGCACTTTGCTTTGATAAATTTTCAACGCATCATGCAACGTATTCAATAATTCTTGGAAACTTTCATTCTTTTTCGAACACAGCGTTAAATAAACATCGAGTAATTCTAAATTCGGCAATGTCCGACTGCGAAAAAGCATCAAACCATAAAAAAAATCGTACAAATTACCGAATGTTGCTGTGCGTTTGTTATTTTTACGAATGAGTTTTAGCGCGTCTGTAAATAATTCCAGCGCGTAGTCATAACGATTTTGCAAAACGGCTAACATCGCGCGTAATTTTAAACCATTTACCGAATAATCATCAGCTAGCCATGTCTCTGCGTATTTGTCATTGCCACGAAATAAACGTTGTTCCAAAACGGTGTGCGTAATATCAGGGTCGGTGTTTTTTGCATTGCCAAATGACTCTTCCAACAATTCATAAATGTTATTTTTATTCGCCAGCGTGTTGGGATCGAACGATAAATGATTCATATACAGGGTATATTTCAAAACACAAAAACGGATTTTTTTCGGCAAATTCATGAACCATTCTTTGTTGAAATTATCAAAAAAAAGTTCCTGCATAATGACTTCAAAATACTCGTTATATTCCGAGTACAACAACGTGATATTCGCCTCAAAACCCGTTTCATTTTCTTGATACAAAAACAATCGTAACTTTTTAGTTTGATTTGCCGCGATTATTTTGGGTGACAAATAGGAAAAAGAGCTTTTTTCCATGATGATTTGTTGCGCCAATTTGTTAAACCACGGTTTGATTAAGGCGGATTTCATTAAACCGTCGCAAATTTCTCGATTACAACTCCAGCCATCATTTGTCACAATCAAAAAGCCCATTTTTTGAAAGCGTTCTTTAAAATCGCGATTGATAGATTTTTGTGTTTCGAGATCAAAGCCCGTATTTTTAATTAAATTACTTAAATTAACTTCTCCCATTGGCTTATACGTCACCGACAAAACCAGCAAAATGTTCTGCTCTGTGTAGGGTAAAACATTAAAAATTTCAGAAAGGCGTTGTTGAATAATAGTCATTGGAATTTAATTTTGTTAAGAAAAATAAGAGTTATAGATTTGTTTTTAACTGATTTTCAGCGAGTTCGATAATCCGATTAAAAAACTGATACGTCAGCCATGTCGATTGCACCACCACCGAAACCCCCGTCACAATCGGGAATTTAACTGGCTTTTTGTCGATGCCAAATTTTCGACCGTTCGTTAAATAAATGGGCGCGGCAGAATTCCGATCTCTATCTGAAAATAAGGCTATCACACCTAAAATCGCATCGTGTTTCAGCGTTTGATGATTCGCGTCATAAACCGCCATGTTCATAAAATACTTTTCAACTAACGTGGGCAAATGTGAACGTTCAACTGTTCCAGATGAACTGTATTTTGCATCGAGTATAAAATAAGCCGTTTTAGCATTATCGATATTATCTATTCGCACAACAAAATCAGGACTCCAATAGTTATATTCCAACGCGCCATTTGAATGTTTTGTGTCAACTAAATCCGAATGTTTCGTGTCCGCGCTAAACGGATAAATTTTTGCTTCGTAATACAATGTTAATTTGAAATTGTCACGCTCAAACACGATTCGAGCAGGAACAAATTCCAAGTCTTCTGTCCACTCACTGTCAACCGTTTGCCATTTATTTTCGTGTAAAAAATCAATGAGTTTGAATAATGCGACAAATTCATAAATTTTCGAAACCGAGCGCAGTTTAACTAAATAATTTTGCCCATTTAAAACAGGTTCGCCCAATTTGTACCATTCGTGTAATTGTTCAAATAATCGCCGATAAACCCGTGAAGCGCGAACAATTGGAGTCATAACAGGCGGTCGTTCGCCTTTATAAACTAAGCCAATTTTTTGCTCAAAATAACGAATAAATTCCTCAAGCTGAAAAAGCTGATTTTCGCAGCGTTGTTGTATGTTCGACGAAGTAAGTTGCTGTAAAACATTGCCCAATGTTTCGTAATTTTCAATTTCAAGGGCTTGTTTCGGTGTGGAAAAATCCGCGCCAACACGTTGCAGTAATTGCGTGACAATTCGCCGCATCGAATACAAACCGCCGATTAAAATAGCGTTTTCTTCCACATTTGCCGTCGGTTCGAGCGTCGTCACTTCCATTTCGCTAATGGAAAAACTGCGCCCATTCACCAGCACATCGCCATCACCAAAAACGGGTTCAAGTGCGTCTAAATTAAACAAAATATCAAACGGATCAATATCGCTATTGCGGGACGATTTCCAAGCGGGTTGCTTCACGGGAATCAGGCGTTTATGTAAATGATGCTGCAATTCCAAACGACAACCGATTAACGTTTCGACAAACGTTTCAACAGCATTCAACAACGTTTCTTGTTCCGTTCCACCATTTTCAGATGTTCCCGTCGTGAGCAGTGTCCGTGAAAAACAAATCCGAAGAATATCGTCTTGTTTTTGCGTTAAATACTGAATCATTTCATGAACTTGTTTTGCGGTCTCTTTTTTAACAATTACTTCAAATCGAAGTTCAAAATGTTGTTCACCCAAAAAAACGCTAATCGTCGAAAGTCCAAATGCTTCACGAAAAATATAACTTGGCATTGTGCGAAACGTCCGCGCCGATTGAATTCTATAGTCGATGGTTAGATTCAATTCGGTATCGTCAAGAAACAATTTAGGCGTGTCAGCGTTATTGTCTAAAGGCGTTAATTCCAAATAGACATCTTGATCTTCTTGAACGATGTAAGGCTCGTGGTGACTATTCCATACATGGCTCTCGTTGCCAATGAAAATGGTAATTTTCATGATTATTTTTCCACTGATGTTTTGCTGACTTTCGAAGGGCAAATTGAGGATTTTTTCTTCGAAAGTCTAATTTAAAAATTCAATTTATTGATACGCAAACCTGAGTCTGCGCCATTTATTACCAGCAGAAAAAGTCATACGAATGCAATTCTGTTTCGCCATACGCCAACATTCGCTCTAAATAATTTGCCGAACTTTTCAACCCAGAATCGTCACATTCTTGTTTTAATTTGGTGAGCCGTTTGGCGAATTTTTGTCCACTGCCGCGAACTTGTGGCAAAACGTGTTGAAGAATCGCTAAATCCAAGGCTTTAAAATCATCACAACCAAACGAACGCATTAACGAACCTGCTTGGGCGCAGTATTGACGAATTACAATTTCTTTTCGCAAACTGATACTTAACGGACGACCTTCGTCTAAATTTGGATGTGCCAAAATATCGCGCACTTTGTTGAAAATCTCTTTTTCGTCATCTTGGAAAGCAGGCGGATTTTTCGCTAACCCAAATAATTTATTCATTTCAACTACTGACAAAGGTAGCGCAATCATTTTTTCTTCAGACAAATCCGTTTCGTCAAAGCTCATATTGCTGGATTCCATGACTAAAACGGGAGCGCGATCCACGACACGCGGACTAAGTGGCTCGGTTGTGCCGTCGTAATTGATGGTGGCGAGAAAACGCATTGCCGTTGGAACAGCTAGCGTATCTTGTCCTAAACGTAAAAGCCGCTCACCTTCGCCATCCGCCATTGCCATAAACGCCGACCAATAATGCTCAATCGGACTTAAATTCGCTTCATCCAACAAAACATACGCCATTGCTTGGGTATCTTTTTTCGTTTCAACGCTTAACGCTTCGATAAATGAATAAAGTCCCGTATTGGACGATTGAAAACGATTTGAAAGCGGATTGTAAAAACCGATTAAATCTTTCTGCGAAGTCCAACCGCGTGCAACGGAAACTTCTTGCAAGCGTGATTCTAATTGCTGTGATTCAGCGATTAAACGCGCCAGCGAGGTTTTTCCAACGCCAGGAAGTCCCGCTAAAAAGGTAATGAAGGATTGTTGCGTTGAAATCAATAAATTTGCGACTTGCCACGATTCAAAATTGCGTCCTTTCAAGCGCAAATTATGTTGCACGGTTTCAACCACAAGGCGTTGTGATTCCAAAATATCCGAATCCGAAAGCGCGTTTGTTTCAACAAAAACCGCCCGTTCTTTTTCCGCTTTGTGAACAAAAAAAGACCCGTTTATGTGTTCCACAAAAGGCTTCAATTCGATTAACTTTGTGCGGAGTTCATCTTCAGTTTTATCGCGTTCAATTCTCAAGCGTTTTGTCGTTGCTTCAATCAAAGAATTTTCTTTTTCATAATGTTTATGAATAACTTTTTTCTCTTCCGTTTGTTGAATCAATTCACTTAAATTTGCCGATAAGTTGAAATGTTCTGTAATTTCACCGAGTTGTTTTTCTTTTTCGACAATGGCTTGATCAAGATGCTGTAATTTTTCGTTACGTTCAGCAACAGCGAGTTCCAAAATCACTTCTTGATTGGCTTCTTTGCGCTTGCGTTCCACTTCCGCGCTCAATTCTTTGAGTTCTTTTTCTTTTTCTTTAAAACGTTGTTCAACTTGCAAAAGATTTTCTTCTTTTTCCGTAATCTCTTTGCTTTTTTCCTTGATAACACTTTTTCGCAAACTGTCTATCAATTGCGGGCGTTTGCGTTCAATAAAATCCTGAACCAATATGTCGCCGTTGCTGCTTTTTAAGAAGATTTCAATGTTGTCGCAAATCTCTTCTTGGGCGATATTCACTTCTGTTGCCAGTGTGGACAATTGCGTTAATCGTTTTTTATTCAAACCTTGACTGAATTTAGCGTTATTGCTGGCTAATTGTTTGAAACTGTCCCAGCTTTTTTTGTTAAATAATTGTGCGCCAATGTCGCTGGCTAATTTTGAACAATGCTTAACAATTTCTTCATCTGACGCATAATCGCAATAGTCGTATTCGTTAATTAAATCGTGAATGCTTAATGCTAACTGATAAGTTCGCTCTTCTGTCCAACAACGACAAGCGTATTTTTCAAGATTTTCCGATGAAACTTTAAAAACTTGTCCAATGCTCAATTGGTAAGATTTCAACAACGGTTTGTCGTTCAATAATTCTAAATAAAATCCTGCGTCATCGTCTTTGCATTCCCACGAAAAAGGGCCAAAACAATTGCCTTCTTTGTTACGAATAAAAATGTAATCGGTGGTAGGAAAAAAACCGTTTTCAAAATAACGTCTATTTCGGTCTGGCAATTCACCATCCATAATTTCAACAAGTTCATTGGGTTTTAGACGTTCAGCCCTCATGCCTTGTGTCACATATTTTGAGGCTTGATAAGGATCAACAATCGTACTCATGTATTCTGGCAAATTGACGGTAATGCGAAATATCTGCCCGTCTTTAAATTTTTCGATGCTACTTTGGTAAGCGGTTGTAACAAAAACTTTATTGGTATGGCAAAAATTACTCTGGCTTAATTCAATCAATTTGCCGTCTAAAATTTCTGCAATGGGTCTAATTTCACCTTGTTCAGGATTCGCTTTTGGCTGTAATTTATACGCTAAAACGGTACGTTCATCTCTCATATTCATGGTTTTTCCTCTTGGTGTGGGAAGTAATTTTTTCTAAATCGCTAAACTGCATCGTTAAAATAGACGCAATAACCCTAAAAATATACTCGAAAATGACTTTTTTAGCTGTGCAAATTCACAATTGTGTAAGAATATCGTTTA
This sequence comes from uncultured Methylomagnum sp., assembly GCA_964558865.1. GTDB lineage: Bacteria > Pseudomonadota > Gammaproteobacteria > Methylococcales > Methylomonadaceae > UBA10906. Next base: position 8,536 of record CAZLGN010000020.1, on the reverse strand, counting down.
AAAATTTTTCATCTTGAACTTTTCACTTAACAAAAATATGAGTAATTCAACATCTTACAACGCCGCTGCCATTGAAGTTTTAAGCGGTTTAGAACCCGTTCGCAAACGTCCAGGCATGTACACCGACACCACGCGCCCGAATCATTTGGCACAAGAAGTTATCGACAACAGCGTCGATGAAGCCTTAGCGGGACACGCTTCACAAATCGAGGTAATTCTGCACAAAGATGGCGCGATTTCCGTTAGCGATAACGGACGCGGAATGCCCGTAGATATTCATCCCGAACAAGGCATGACAGGCGTTGAAGTGATTTTGACCCAATTGCACGCGGGTGGAAAATTCTCCAATAAAAACTACCAATTTTCAGGCGGTTTGCACGGGGTGGGAATTTCGGTTGTTAATGCGTTGTCAAAAGATTTAGAAGTTACAGTAAAACGCGGTGGCAAAGTCTATTCGATGCGTTTTGCGGACGGCGAAAAACAAACGGAATTACTCGAAACGGGAACTGTAGGTAAAAATAATACGGGAACAACCGTTTATTTCATGCCGAATGAAAAATACTTTGATTCGCCAAAAGTGTCGATTTCAAAACTGAAACACGTTTTGCGTGCCAAAGCGGTTTTGTGTGCAGGGCTGAAAATTTCGCTCAAAATTGAACAATCTGACGAAGCCTTTCTCTGGTGTTATGAAAACGGGTTGCAAGATTATTTAAATGATCGCATTGGCGAATTAGAATTTTTTCCCGAAACACCCTTTATGGGCAACATGAGCGCAGACCATGAAGCCGTTGAATGGGGCGTATTGTGGGCGGTCGAAAATCCAAATGAAATGGTCGCAGAAAGTTATGTCAATCTCGTTCCAACGGCGCAAGGCGGCACGCACGTCAATGGTTTGCGAGCAGGTTTAACGGAAGCGATTCGAGAATTTTGCGACATTCGGGATTTGTTGCCACGCGGCGTAAAAATCGCGCCTGAAGATGTTTGGGAACATTGCCATTTTGTGTTATCGGTAAAACTCGAAGATCCACAATTTTCTGGACAAACTAAAGAGCGATTGAGTTCGCGCGAATGTGTGGCGTTTATTTCGGGCGTGGTGAAAGACAGTTTTAGTTTGTGGCTCAATTCAAACACCAGCGAAGGCGAAAAAATCGCCGAGTTAATCATCAACAGCGCACAAAAACGGTTACGTTCAAATAAAAAAATTATTCGCAAACGCATTACCGCTGGCCCTGCGTTACCAGGAAAATTAGCGGATTGCAGCGCACAAGACATCAATCGCACCGAATTATTTTTAGTCGAAGGTGATTCGGCTGGCGGCAGCGCGAAACAAGCGCGAGAGCGAGATTTTCAAGCAATTATGCCGTTGCGCGGGAAAATTCTGAATACTTGGGAAGTTGAATCGTCGCAAGTCATGGCATCACAAGAAATTCATGATATTGCCGTCGCGTTGGGAATTGAACCCGATTCGGATGATTTGCAAACCTTGCGTTATGGCAAAGTGTGTATTTTGGCGGATGCCGATTCGGATGGAAATCACATTGCAACCTTAATTTGTGCCTTATTTTATAAACATTTCAACGCGCTGGTTCGGAATGGTCACGTTTTCGTTGCTATGCCGCCGTTATACCGAATCGACGTGGGCAAACGGGTTTTTTACGCGCTTGATGAATCGGAACGCCAAGGGATTTTAGACAGAATTAAAGCGGAAAGAATCAAAGGACAAGTGAACGTGCAACGTTTTAAAGGGCTGGGCGAAATGAATCCGAGCCAATTGCGTGAAACAACTATGAATCCCGATACCCGCCGTTTGGTACAATTAACGGTAGATGATTTCGACGCGACCGCAGGAATGTTAGATTTACTGTTAGCTAAAAAACGCGCTCCCGATAGAAAAGCGTGGTTAGAGGCAAGTGGACATTTAGCCGCGATAGTTTGAAAAAAAACCGCCTATCGTTTTATCGTAAAGGCGGTTTTCTCGTCAGTTTTCTGCTGGTTTTTCGTTCAATACAAAATACAAATTGCGGGCATAAATGAATAACCCGCTGCCCTGCCCTAAAATAAAAACGGGATCTTCGCGATAAATTGCATAGGCGAGCAAAGTTACGCCACCACCAATACTGAAATACCAGAAAGCAATCGGAAAAACACTTTTTTTCTCTTTTTCACTTTTGAGCCATTGCACAATAAAACGGGCTGAAAATAACGCCTGTCCTAAAAATCCAATGCCTAACCAAATCGTTTCTTGAGTGATGTTAATGTTCAATTTCGATAACCTCGGTGAGTTTCATGCGTGTTTTCAACCACATCACGCCCAAAATATCACTCACACCAACCCATAAACGATCGAGCGTGCCATAGTTTGACACGCCGCGTTCTCGCGCTCGATGCGTAACGGGAACAGAAACGACTTGATAGCCGCTGCGTAACATTAACGCGGGTAAAAAGCGGTGATAATGATCAAAAAAAGGCAGTTGCAATGCGGCATCGCGCATAAAAACTTTTAAACCGCAACCCGTGTCGGGCGTAGCGTCACCCAACAATCGCGAACGAATGCCGTTGGCGAATTTTGACGAAAATAATCGCCACGCCGAATCGTGTCGTTGGTTTCGCCAACCTGCAATCATGACGAGTTTTGGATTGGTTTCGCGTTGCGATTGTAGCTGCGCGTACAAGTTTGGAATATCAGCAGGATTATTTTGTCCGTCACCATCAAGCGTGGCAATCACGGGAAATTTTGCGGCTTTGATACCCGTGTAAATGGCGGCACTTTGCCCACAACTTTTTTCGTGATGAAAAATACGCAGATTTGGAATCGTTTGTTGTGCCGTTTTTAATACGTCTAATGTGTTGTCACGGCTGCCATCGTCAATATAAATGATTTCATAATCGGCAAAGTTTTGGAGTGCTGTAGTGATTTCGTTTAATAACGGCTGGATATTTTCAGCTTCATTGTGGACAGGAACAACGATTGAAATCGTCATAAAAACCTCGCGTTTTTAGAATTGAACCATAAAAAAAGGGCTACATTTTAAAATGCAGCCCTTTTTTCGCGCCAGTGTGTTGAATAAAATCCAACACACAAGCCAGAAAGGATTAACGTTTTGAGTATTGTGGACGTTTTCTCGCTTTGTGTAAGCCGATTTTTTTACGTTCCACTTCACGCGAATCGCGCGTTACAAAACCTGCTTTTCTTAATTCAGGACGTAATGTTTCATCATAAACCATCAATGCACGAGTTAAACCGTGACGAATCGCGCCAGCTTGACCAGAAGGACCACTGCCTTTTACGAAAACGTTGACATCAAATTTACCCATCATCTCAAGCAATTCAAGCGGTTGAGTGGAAACCATTTGATCCGTTTTACGACCAAAATAAACGTCTAATTCTTTGTTGTTGACGGTAAATTTGCCTGTTCCCGCCACTGCATAAACGCGAGCAGTCGCACTTTTACGACGACCTGTACCATAGTATTGAGTTGCAGCCATGTTTATTTACTCACAAATAGTTCTAAAACTTTAGGTTGTTGCGCTTGATGATCATGTTCCGCACCAGCGTACACTTTCAATTTTTTAAACATTGCACGACCCAATGGGTTGTTCGGTAACATACCTTTTACCGCTGTCGTTAAAATACGATCTGGAAAAGTTTTTCTCAATTTACCCAACGTCGTTGTTTTCAAATTACCAATGTAACCTGTGTGATGTTGGTAAAGTTTATTTTTTTCTTTGTTGCCCGTTACACCAATTTTTTCAGCATTCACTACGATGATGTAATCACCTGTGTCAACGTGTGGTGTATATTCTGGTTTGTGTTTGCCACGAAGGCGAAGAGCGATTTCAGATGCGAGGCGACCTAATGTTTGACCTTCTGCATCAACGACGTACCAATCGCGTTTTACTTCTGCGGGTTTTGCGCTAAATGTTTTCATTGTTATTTTTTATCCAAGGATCTCAATAATTGAGAGCGAAAATTCAGTAAATCATCAGCTTTTAGCAGCCGATTCTTATGCCGCCATTATAGACTAGGATTGATTCATATAACAACCTGTGGATTCTTTGCAGATTGAAAATTCTGCTAATCAAAAAACGATTTCAAAACCTAAGTACACGATGTAATAGTCGTTGTTCGTATTCGTCCTGTCGCGGCGATAATCACAGAACGGTAATCCGTTCCCGAACAAAAGGTAAAATGCCCTGCCGTATTTACTCGCCCATTTGCATTGTAACTAACAAAGTTCGTGTAAGTTGCTTGTACTGTGACGGTTGTACTAACTGAATCAAAAGCCGTCACTACTAATATAGGTTCATCTGCATCGATAGTATTATTCAAAACTTTATCATCAACAAAAACATTCCAACCATTTTTCCAATCCGTTGATTTTTTACGAATCACTACCGTTTTATGCTGTTTCAACGCTTCCACTCGCGCCAACTGCAACGCGCTCACCATTGAATTTGTGGTCGATGTTAATCTCGCACTCGCAATAATTGATTGAAAACTCGGCAAACCAATTCCCATCGTCACTGAAATAATAGCGACGGTAATCATTAGTTCTATAAGGGTAAAACCTTTGTTTTTCATATTAACCACAGCCAACGACATGATCACTGACGACTTGACGGGTTGTGCCATTGGCATCAGTTGAGATAACTTGAATGGTATAAATTTCTTTTGGACAAATGGTATTAGCTTTATTACACCAATCAGGTGTTCCAGGGTACACATCACATATATCGTTGGGATCAAGGTTTCCGACGTAATTCTGATAACAAATATCAGTAGGTGGATTAAATTTTGCGATGTTTACATCGTCGATCACTACACCAGCACAATCGACATCACCTGATGCTGGTTTACATTTTACGGTTCCTGCATTGTAGGACGAACATATCTGCTCTAAACCCGATTCTGACTGGCATCGAACTCCTAAAATTATTGCTCGTGGGGAGCCACCCACCACCTCTTTTAAGATTGCACTACCCTGAAATAAAGCAGTTCCTGCTAACAATGTATTTTGTTTAGACAAGGCTGTTGGCTTGCATTGATGCAATTTATCGTTAATAGGTAAGTTATCAATGTGGGAGGCATGGCAATCAACCATACGATTAGCTTCAGCCAACATACCTTCCGCATTCGCAAACTCCTGTGTTAAAAGCCTCGCACTATTTGCCATTTCTAATTGCTGTTTATTCTGTTGAATCATGCGCGTTGCTGCCAATGTCAGTAGCAACAACATAACAAGGCTAAAGGCTAACACTGCGCCGCGTTGTGATTTTAATTTGTTAGCAATTTGCAGTGTGTCAAAACCTTCCTTAATTAACACCTTATTTTGCAAAATTATTTTTTGAAACTCCTCGCTTGTAGCTCCCCAATCTACAACATCAACACGAATAGGTAAGTTTGATTCATCAAAGGCTTCTTTGAGTTGAGCCATTTTTGATAACGATAGCGGCTGTTGCGTGATAATTGCCAAATCTAAATCCGAGTAGATTTTTGCTTTGCCATTCACCCGCGAACCAAATGCCCAAACGGAATAGTTAGGAACATGGGTTTGTAAAATTTGACAAACTTCATTCAGATTTTGCTGGTTCAAATCAATTTTTGGCATTGCTTTGACTCCTGTTAAGTAATTGCTGATGTAAATACTTAGCCTCTTCTAAAAAATCAAACGAAATTTCATACACAGCCTCGGCTTTGCTTCTGTTATAGGTGTGACTGCTGTTACTACGCGCATGGCGATAATCGCGCCATTGAGACCAGTCCGATAAAAGCAAACCTTTTTCAGAGCCGATGCGAATAATGTTTTGAAAAGTGCTTAAATCAATTTCTTCTGGATTCGCAGCGGTTTCTTCAAGGTAGCGAGTAAGCATTTTATGACTTAATTCATAAGTGAATTCAAAGCATTGAATAACAGAGTTGCGAAATTGTTCAAAGAGATCGTAATCGTTTTCTGCTAATTTTGATGTGGCATATCCAATGCTTTTTTCTAGCTGACTAATCGCATCGCCTAAAGTTGAAAAATCAATACTCATAAAAACACCCCATTATTTAGCAATAGCAACATAATTTAGCAATAGCAACATAAGGAGACTAAACGCTAACACTGCGCCACTTTGTAGTTTTAAATTGAAAGATTTCATGATGTTTTTTTTAATGATCATTGGCACGCAAAAAAATGGTTTTTGAAAATGTTTTATAAAGGCGTTTGTCTGTCGGGGCAGGGTCGGCATCTACACCATCAATTTCATAGCCTTTTTGTGTGCGTACTAGGTTATTATCTGCACTTCGCATCACTAAAAAAACTTTAACTGCAAATACTGTTGTCCAATCGGTAACATTTTCTGCTTTTGTGTAATAAAACAATCCAGCATCTTTATCTTTAATTCCATAACGAAATTCCAATTTTTCGACTTCTGAAATCATGGGTTGTGCATTACTTTTAGAGGTGCAAGACATCGATTTATCACTACCTTTGTAGAACACATAAACAGGCACTATGTCTTGTGGATCATAGCCTGCAGGTTTACTAGAAGTAACAATACAAATCGAGTTATTTTTATGGCTTTGTGTTGCATCTAATTTAAAACGATAGACAAGTTTGTCATCTGTCCCTTTGATAGTTTCGCAAACTTTCTTATCCGTTGTCTCAAAACAATTTAAATCCAATCCTGAACCTAAAACATCTGTTTGTGTTTCAGCTACTATCAATTTTAAGGAAGGCGGTATTTGGGTAAAACAAGAATCTTTTTTATAACACTCAAAATTCGTCCCTGTTTCAGAATTGCCTGCTGACAAAAGCCCTGCCCTCAAATCTTCTAAAGCAAATACCGCATCATCCGTCATGTCACTTAAATTTCGTTGCAAGGTAAAACTCTTTTGCGATTGAACGAATAGCTGACCAATTCCCGCAATCAATCCCAAACCTAACATCATGCTAATCATTATTTCAATCAGTGTGACACCGCGCTGTTTTTTCATCATGGCGTAACCTCCAAATAAAATGTAGCAGTATTCGATAATTTTGATGCTTTGTTTGAATCTTTATTGTTTATTCGCGCCCATGTTGTAATCAAGCATAGTGAGTGTGAATAGGTTCCTTTGCAACCTGCCTTATTTACACTGCTACTGAGTTGAATATCAACCATTTTTATCGTTGCATCTTTGGGCGCAGGCAAAACAGCTTCGACACTCTTTTTCCAGTAGCCATAATCATTTGTTGCCATGTCTGCTGCTGAACAACCAGTTGCAGCCGCACAAGCCGTTGCGGAGTAATTGGGTGAAACGCTTAACCAACTATTATTCACAGCCGAACAATCAGCTGTAGCCAAATCATTCCCTCGAATTCGATCTTGCATTTCATAAGCCAATAACGTCGCCTGCTGATAATAATAAGCGTCTTGATTGTCGCGCAATGCCATTCCTTGCATTGCTGCCAATCCTAACAAACCAACGGCTAAAATCACCATCGAAATCAATACCTCAATTAGCGTAAAACCGCGTGTTTCACTCATCGCGTGCAAACTCCATAAAAACGTTGTATGACTTGATTATAAGCCTGTTATTTTTCACTCGCTATTTGAAAATAATTTTGTGGCGCAATAAATTCAAAAAAAAGCGAAAATACACGCACACCAAAATTTTAATTTCCATTTTTTAAAGGTAACTTTTCAATGCTAGACCCACATTTATTTAGAACAGATTTAGATTTCGTCACCACACAATTAAAAAAACGTAATTTTGCCTTCAATCCTGAAAATTACAGTGAATTAGAAGCCCGTCGTAAAAGTGTACAAACCAAAACCCAAGATTTGCAAAATGCGCGTAATTCTATCTCCAAAGCTATTGGTCTCGCCAAAGCAAAAGGCGAAGACGTGCAACCGTTGCTCGATCAAGTCGCGAATTTAGGCGACGAATTAAAAGCGGGTGAAACTGAACTCAATGTGATTCAAACCGAACTCGACGCGCTGATGTCGGGTATTCCAAATTTGCTTGATTTGTCTGTTCCCGAAGGCAAAGATGAAAACGATAACCTTGAAATCAGTCGTTGGGGCGATTTGCCAACCTTTAATTTTGAAGTGAAAGATCACGTTGATTTAGGCACCGCACGGAATTTATTAGATTTTGAATTGGGTGCGAAAATTACGGGTTCGCGTTTCGTGGTTTTAAATGGAAAATTGGCGCGTCTGCAACGGGCATTGATTCAATTTATGCTCGATACGCACAGCGGTGAAAATGGTTATCAAGAAACGTATGTGCCGTATTTAGTAAATGCCGACAGTTTGCGCGGCACAGGACAATTACCTAAATTTGAAGCGGATTTATTCAAAGCCAGCGAAAATCCTGCCTTGTATTTAATTCCGACCGCTGAAGTTCCCGTGACTAATATCGTGCGCGATACGATTATTGATGCGAAAAGTTTGCCGCTGAAATTCGTTTGCCATAGTCCGTGTTTTCGTAGTGAAGCGGGCGCGTATGGACGGGATGTGCGTGGCATGATTCTCCAACATCAATTTGAAAAAGTTGAGATTGTGCAAA
>CAZLGN010000019.1:0-19475 GCA_964558865.1 uncultured Methylomagnum sp. | reverse complement strand
ATCTTCATTCAGTACAGCACAATCCATTTCCACACCTTCCGAACGCCCAATCCAATTCGCTTGCATGGTTTTAACTTGTTCTGGCCAGCCATCGAGCGTTTCGAGTGAATCTAGTAATTCTTGTGCGTAATCGGTGATTTTCAAAAACCATTGCGCGATTTCTTTGCGTTCGACTTTGGTATCACAACGCCAGCAACAACCGTCGATGACTTGTTCATTCGCCAGCACAGTCATATCGTGTGGACACCAATTCACAGGCGCGGTTTTTTTATAAACCAATCCTTTGTCCAACAGTTTTAAGAAAAACCATTGTTCCCACTTGTAATAATCAGGATCACAAGTCGCAATTTCTCTGTCCCAATCGTAGGCAAAACCTAAGCGTTTTAATTGGTCACGCATATAATCGATATTGCTGTAAGTCCAATCGGCAGGATGCACTTTGTGTTGCATCGCGGCATTTTCAGCAGGCAAACCAAACGCATCCCAACCCATCGGTTGCAACACATTTTTACCGAGCATTCGTTGATAACGCGAAATTACATCGCCGATAGTGTAATTACGGACGTGTCCCATGTGCAATCTGCCACTAGGATACGGGAACATGGAAAGGCAATAGTATTTTTCTTGGCCAGACTTTTCGGTGACATTAAAAATTTTTGAAACCGCCCACGCTTGTTGGACTTGGGTTTCGATTTCTTGAGGTTGATAAATTTCTTGCATGGTTTTGTTAAAAGTTACTTTTTGAAAAGGGCTAGTTTATCGCGGTTTCAATGATTTCGTGAACGGTCAACAAAATTCAACGCCGTTATTTCAAAAATCAAAAACGTTAGAGTTAGCAAAACATTGGTCAAACACACAGCCGAATTGAAATTGTGCGTTAAACTAGCTGCCGTAACCAATTAACCATTTTTCTTTTCAAAATTGCTAAAAATTGAAATCAGGACGTTATTTGTAACGAAACCTAATAAGTAATCAGCCCATTCGGAGTATTTATGAAAGAAGTCGCCTCTTTACAGTACGGTGTCATTTTTAAAAAAGCGTTTTGTGACGTAGATGTTTTCAAAGGCTTTGTACGCGACATTTTAGGTATCGAATTAAATATCGACAAAGTTGAAACTGAAAAAGAATTTAAACCTGCGATTGGTAAAGTGGCGGTAAAATTCGACTTGTACGCCCAAGATAATGAAGGGCGAGTAATTGTCGAAATTCAACATCAGTATTCAAGCGATGATCATTACGATCGTTTTCTGCATTATCACTGCGTTGCGTTACTCGAACAGGTAAAAAAAGCCAAAAACTACAAACCACCGTTAGCGGTTTATACCATCGTCGTTTTAACGTCTGCCGATACGAAATATCGCGAAGATGTTTTAACTATCGACTTTGATTTGAAAACAAAAACAGGCAAAGCATTAGGTGAAATTCCGCACAAAGTGGTTTTTTTGTGTCCACGTCATGTCGATGAAAATACCCCAATCGCTTATCGTGAATGGCTTGATGTGATTTTCGATAGTTTAGATGGTAGCGTCGATGAAACGCTTTATCACAAAGTTGAAGTTCAAAAAGTCGTCGAACACATTGAACAAAGTGGTGTCTCACCCGAAGAAAAAGCCCAAATGATTGAGGAGTACAATTGGGAAGAATTCAAAAAGAAACAAGAAAAACTATTTCATGACGCGCTTAAAAAAGGCGAAGTTGAGGCATTGGCGAAAGGATTGGCAAAAGGATTAGCCAAGGGAAAAGCGGAAGGCGAACAAGCCAAAGCGTTAACCATTGCAAAAGAAATGTTAGTAGAAGGTTTAAGCCTCGAAATCATTGCAAAATTAACAGGTTTAACGATTGAAGCAGTCGTTGAATTACGAAACAACGCACAATCAACATTTGTAACAAACCGCTAAAAGGCAAAGCATGAAATTTGAATGGGACGAACATAAAAATAAAATCAACATTCAAAAACACGGCATCGATTTTCGTGATGCTGTTTATATTTTTTCTGATCCATTTGCTTTGAGTATTCCAGATGATTATGCTGAATTCGAAGAACGCTGGCTTTTAGTCGGTTTGAATTTAAAAAACCAAGTTTTGTTGGTGGTTCACACTTTTCGAGATGGCGATACAACTCGCATTATTTCAGCTCGAAAAGCAACCAACAAAGAAAAATCAACCTATTTACAGAGAGCGAAAAAATGAAAGATGAATACGATTTTTCCAACGCTGAACAGGGTAAGTTTTACGTTCCATTAGATGAAATCGAAATGCCCGTTTATTTAGACCGTGACATCATGCAATTTCTAAATAAAAAATGTGACTTTAATGCTGAAAAAGTTCGTGTTTTGATTAACGATTTGTTACGCAAAGATATTGAAATTGTTCAGGCTGTTGCTTAAACCACAAAATCAAAATTTTTAACAAATTCACAAAAACCAATTCACTAAAACCTTAACTAATTAGGAAAATTTATGTATCAGACAACTGATAGTTCAGTATTAGCAGCTTTATCCATGTCAAGCTCAAGTCTAAATGTTATGTCCACATCCTTAAATTTCATTGATAACACCGATTCACCGTCTAATTTTGAAATGAAAGCATCGCCAAACATTAACAATAGTCTTATTCAAGGCTCAGCAGTTTATTATTTTAATGCTTTAATCGGAGCTACTTTATACATAAACCTTACTGCAAACTATGGAAGTCCTACTGCCATAATATTTAGTAACAATGGAACTGCTTTAGTGGCATCTATATCTGATAGTAGTGATGTTACAAAATCGGCTATTTTAGATTTTGTTGCACCACGCACAGGAATTTATTACTTAGCCACCATAATTGATCCAAGTGATAAAAATGCTAGTCTTGTTGTATTAGAAGATCAGGACACATCCCCAGCCTACACTCCGCCACCGCCAAACAATCCACCAACTGGAACAGTAGAAATTATTGGTATGCCAAGCCAATATCAAACACTCACTGCTACAAACAATCTCGCAGATTTAGATGGTTTAGGAACTATCAGTCATCAGTGGTTAAAAGATGGTGAAATTATTAGCGGTGCAAATAAATCGACCTACGTTTTAACAGCCGCCGACGTTGGAAAATCAATAAGCGTTCAAGCAAGTTACATCGATGAACTTGAACATTCAGAAAATGTGGTAAGTGATACAACAGAATTAGTTACACCACGACAAAATAGCGTTCCTACTGGAACACTCAAAATAAAAGGTACGCTAACACAAACCCAAACACTGTCAGTAATTGACACACTTGTTGATTCAGATGGTTTAGGAACTATCAATTATCAATGGCTAAAAGATGGCGAAATTATTAGCGGTGCAGATAAATCGACCTACGTTTTAACAGCCGCCGACATTGGAAAATCAATAAGTGTTCAAGCCAATTACACCGATTTACTGGGAACTTTTGAAAGTGTGACAAGTTTGAAAACTGCAAACATCATTGCAATTACTAGCAAAAAGCCTACTGACGGCAACGACCAACTTACTGGCACAGTGAAAAATGATACTTTGACTGGCGGTTTAGGGGCGGACACTTTAACAGGTGGTTTAGGTGCAGATATTTTTAAATTCAACAATGTTAAAGAAACTGGTGTTGATGTCAAAACCCGCGACACCATCATCGATTTCAAAACCAGCGAAGGCGACAAAATAAACTTATCTGGCATTGATGCAAATACCAACAGAACAGACGATCAAGCATTTACTAAGTTCGATGTTGGTGAAAAATTTTTAGGGAAATTTACTAAAACAAATGCGTTATTTTTTGAAACTTCAACCCACATTCTTTACGGTAATGTTGATGCGAAATCAGGCGCGGATTTCTCAATTCAACTCAGCGGCGTAACCAATTTAGTCGCCAGTGATTTTGTTTTGTAATTGACTGTGAAATGAAACGTCTTGCTAAAATTGCCGTCGCAGTTTTAATTCCTACTGGATTAGTGGGCGGCTATTTAGCGACAGGTTTTTACATTTTGCCTGCGTGGTTGCAACACACAATCCCAGCGATAATCAAAACAGAAACGGGTTTGAATGCCAATTTAAGCGAAGTAAAATTTAATCCAATCACGTTGTCTGTGCAGCTCAAACAATTTGAAATCCCTAAAATGTTGCGGTTTGACGATTTAACGATTCACATTTTGTGGCGCGAATCGTTACAAACCAAAAGCCTTGTGATTGAAAAAATCACCTTAAACAATCCTTTTTTCAATCTCGAAAAACACAAAGACGGCTCATTAAATATCGCCGCGTTATCACCAAAATCTGACGCGCCACCATCTAAAAATAACGCCATTTTTCCGTTCACTATTAAGCAATTCGTTTTATCGCAAGGTCACACGCATTTTCAAGATGGAAAAATTAACGAAGCTATTACGCCGATAAATTTCACGCTGACGAATTTCAGTACGACAAATTCAAAATCAGCAAAATTTGAATTAAACGCGGTGTGGCAAAACGGCGGCGAATTAAACGCAACGGGCGATTTTCAATTTTCAAAGCTAACATCAAACGGCAAAATTATCCTTTCAAAAATAGCGTTGCCGCATTGCCTTTCGTTGCTGCCAGAAAATAAAATTAAGCTCACGGGCGAAGGCGATTTCTCTGCGACTTATCACGTCGAATTCGGTGGAAAAATACCACTGATTCAAATTGAAAATGGCGCGATTTCATTCACAAATTTAACGTATCAAGACAAACTAAAACTGCAAAAAATCGCGGTCGAAAATTGGAATTTCGATAGCGCAAAACAACTCGTTCTGCTTAAAAATCTAACCTTAAACGCTTTTCGTTTTACCGAAGGACAAGCGCAATTCGATTTACCAACGCTTACAATGAGCGATTTGAACGTTAATTTGCAAAATCAAAACATTCAAACAGCGAGCATTTCGTTAAAAAATGCCGAACTTTTAGACACCACGCAAAACACCTTATTGTTCAAATTGCCAGAATTAGAACTCAAAAAAGTGGCATTCAATGTCAAAAAGAAAACCTTGGCGATTGGCGCGATTCAAGCGAAAAATGCCGATTTCAAAGCGTGGCTAAATCCAAACGGCGAATTGAATTATCAAACGCTTTTGCCTGAAGACGAAGCGCAAGTTGCCGCTGAAAAAGAGGCGGGCAATTCAAGCAGCGAAGTATTTTGGGGTATCAAAATTGATAGCGTCGAACTCACTGATTTTAGCGCGGCATTTGAAGATAAATCGTTGCTCAAACCCATGACAATTAGCATTAAACCTCTGTCATTAAAACTTACCGAATTGAGTAACGCTGTTGGTGCAAAACTGCCTTTTGAACTCAACACGGGCATCAATGACAGCGGTTCATTGCATTTGAAAGGCAGCGCGGGTTTATCGCCATTCACTGCACAAACACAAATTGACGTGAATGCGATAGGATTAGAAAAGTTCCAATCTTACGTTGATAAATTCGCGCATTTGGATTTGATAAAAGGCGTATTCAGTTTGGACGGAAAAATTGATATGGCGCAAGGGGAGCAAGGCGAATTAGACCTTAAATTCAAAGGTAACACAGGCATTGCGCGACTGATTACGCGCGACCAAACGCAGAATAAAGATTTGGTGAAATGGGACAATTTGACGTTGAAAAATGTTGACGCGGATGTGTTAGCGCAGCGTTATAGCGCGTCGGCGTTGTTGCTTGAAAAACCTTATGCACGAGTCGTGATTGCAAAAGATAAAACGCTCAATTTTGCCGATATTCTAATCAATGCAGAACCAAGCAAAGATGCTAAACAACATCATGAAAAACAACCTGTTTCGCCTGAGTTTTATTTCAAACTCGACAAAATTCAAATTTCAAACGGTGCGTCCTCGTTTGCCGATTTGTCGATGATTTTGCCATTTTCGGCTGAAATTAAAGGTTTAGACGGAGGCGCGTCAGGCATTTCTTCCGACCATCAATCAACCATCAATGTTACGTTAAAAGGCAACGCTTATGACCTTTCACCTGTTGATATTAAAGGCAAAATCCAACCTTTTATCGGCGATTACAAAGCGGCGTTGAGTTTCAAAGGAATGCCGTTGCCATTGATGTCCGCTTACATGGCGGAATTTGCGGGTTATAAACTCGAAAAAGGCAAAATGTCGATTGGTATGAATTACGAAGTTGAAAAAGGCGAATTAACCGCGACGAATAATTTGTTAATCGAACAATTTGAACTTGGCGAAAAAGTTGAAAATCCGCACGCGATTGATGCGCCGTTTGATTTGGCGATTGCCTTGTTAAAAGATATGAACGGAATTATAAAATTAGACGTACCAATTACGGGTTCATTGAATGACCCACATTTTGATTTGGGCGGCATTATTGGCGATGCCGTTTTAAATATCATGACCAAAACAATTACTTCGCCTTTTCAAGCGATTGCCAGTTTGTTGGGTACCGATGAAGATTTAAGCGCGGTGCAGTTTGCAGCGGGTGAATCGCAACTATCGGAATCACAAAAACCGAAATTAGACGGTTTAGCAAAAGTGTTGCGGGAGCGTGAAATTTTGAAATTAGAAATTAAAGGCACCGCATTTGAGTCGCAAGATTGGGTATTTTTGCGCGAAGAGGCATTAACCGATCGATTAAAAACGTTGAAATCTGAAGAACTCAATCGTGAAAATAAACAAAAAATTCTGCCTGAATATGTCGAATTAGACGAAGCCGATTCGCAACGTTTATTAGGGCAAGAATTCAAAGCGAAATTCCCGCAACTGGTAAAAAAATCGTTTCTCGGCGGATTTGAATTGTTAAAACCCGAAATGGGCGAATTTTACACGGTCGCTAAAAATACATTACTCGGTACATTTCCTGTTGAGCAAAAACGGTTGGCGAAATTAGCGGCAGCGCGTGCCAGCGCGATTGCGAAATATATCGTGCAACAAGGCGGCGTGCCGAATGAGCGGGTGTTTATTTTAGATACAGCCGTTAATCCACCGCGTACCGATAACGATATTGACGCGCTTTTATTTTTGAAAGTGGATTAAAAAATTTGATTTATCTCGCGTAACAGAAAACTATGTCAAATCTAACAAAGCAATCGAGGAGTTAAAATTTATGTTTGATTCAATTTCCCGCAGTGATGATTATTGGAAAACGCGGTTGCCGCTTATCACACCAACAACAGGGCTGTTGCCTATCGTCGGCAGTCAGGCTCCCGATTTTTATTTAACAAATCTCGAATTGGAAAATGTGACGCTAGAAAATTATGAGAACGAATGTAAAGTTTTAAACATTCTTCCCAGTTTAGACATCCCAAGTTGCATGGAATCCGCTCAAAAATTAAATGGCAGTAAAGTAGAGTTAGAAAACGCAGCGGTATTGATTATTTCGGCAGATTTGCCTTTTGCCCAGCGGCAATTTGTTGAAATGGCAGACTTGAATGATGTAACGACGCTGTCTACTTTTCGTTCATCTACTTTCGCAACGGATTATGGTGTGCAGATTGTTAGCGGAGATTTAGCAGGTTTAATGGCACAAGCGATAGTTGTTCTGAATGAAAAAAACAAAATAATTCATACACAACTTTTGACTGAACTAGCACAAGAGATAAATTATGCGGCGATATTTCTGGCATTAAAAAATGCAAAAGACGTAAGAAATGCGGCGTTGCGTGTTGAACATCCGTTAAAGCATTTACATACGGAGTTAAAAGATACCGCGTTGCTGAAATTAGATATGTCACAACCTGATAATCGGCGTAATAGTTTTCGTATAAACATACCAGCGTCGAATGGTTGCTATTGCAAAATTGTACTTCCAATACCTGAAGAAAATGCGCCAATGAAACATAAACAGGCGTATCTAGCAGCGGTTGATAAAATCCAAAATAAAATTAACGAAAAATTAAAGAAACAACACCATTCTATTGATATAGCGGAATCTAATCAAAATTCTCGCCATTATATGGAATTACATTTGCATGATATTAGTGCGGCGGGATGTTCAATGCTCAATTATGATGAAGAATTTTCGCCTTTTTTAATGCCGCACACGATTTATGAAAATTGCACGATTTTTATACCGAATTACGGTGAAGCGACAATTTCTTTTCAGCTTATGTCAAAACACAAAGTTGAACATAACAAAAAGGGAGAATTCAACGAACTAATCGGCATTGAATTTATTGGAATGCTGCAATCGGTCGAATTTGCGATTGCCTATTATGTTCAAGAAATTGAACGGCAACGCATATCGCTCTTTGGAAAATATAACTTTCTTCCATAGAAAAAATTCACACATTCGAGGCAATTGCATCATCAAATCCCGTATTGAGCAAAATGACTTCAAGTTCTTCGGTGATTTCTTCTTGGCGATGGATTTGCGATTTACGATGAAGTTTTTGTGTTTGTTCATCGAGATGTTTTACCGCGCCTTCTAAATGTTGAAGTCGGCGGCGGTTTTCTGAAAGCGAGGAAATGTAAATAATTTCATATAGCACCGCCAGCAAATACTGTTCTAGCATTTTTGAGAAAAAAAGTTCAGCGGATAAGTTTAAAAGTGGTGGTGGCACTTCTTCTTTAGTTTGTTGTGGCAACAAGGGGTGGGGAATAATTTGTCGATGTTTAACTTGATTGGTATTGAGATCGTGATAAACCGCAATCAATGTATTGTCATTAGACAACTTGTTAATTTGTAACATGAGTTGTTCTAACAATGACAGCGATTCTTCGACAACATTTATGCCATTCAAACTGGCAATTAACGTATGCGTGTAGGATTCACTGCGCGATACACAGCGATTACCAATAGCGATAATTTTGGTATCAGGTTTATTTTCAAGGCTATTTAGCAAAATTTCGTTGAAGTCACCACAAAAACCCCGCTCTGAACCAAATACGAGATAGACGGTTTGGCGATAAGACTTACCAATAAAGTCAGGGTAGGCAGTAAGAAATACCGTCGAACTGTCTTCAATATGTTCAACCACTTGCGATTGTAATTGTTGTAACTGTGTAAGTTTATGTACCGCCATCAACGCCAGATTTTTCATTGCATTGAGAATACTGCGTATTTCTTCAAGCTGGTGAATATGTAGTTGTAATTCATGGCTTTGGCTCATTGTGGCAACCAATTTATCAAGGCACTTTGCCATTGTTCATGAGGACTGTCTAACGTCAATTGAGTATTCGCTACGCCTTGTGCAATTTGTTCAAGGGCTTTATCAAGATTCGATAATTCAAACGAATCGAGCAAATTACTGTTAAATGCCGTAAGCCATGCCAACTGAAATAAACTTGGCAACGGCATGAGGCGATCTTGTTTGAGTAATTCACGCAATAATTGTCCGCGCTTAATCCGTTTTTCCATTGATGCTTCCAACCGTTGACCAAAGCGTGTGAACATTTCAAACTCTAAAAACTGTAAATAATCTAACTTTATTTGTCCCGCTTGATTACGAATGGAGAGATGCTGTGCTTTCCCACCAATTCGTGACACCGATTTAGCAATGTCGATGGCAGGACGAAAGCCCGACGAAAATAAACTGCTGTCTAAATAAATCTGCCCATCCGTAATCGAAATTAAGTTGGTCGGAATATAGGCGGCAATTTCGCCTTGTTGTGTTTCAACAATTGGCAATGCTGTCATGGTACCGCCACCATTTTCAGCGTTATAGCGTGTAGAACGTTCTAACAATCGAGAATGAATAAAGAAAACGTCGCCAGGATAAGCCTCGCGTCCAGGGGGACGGCGCAACAATAATGACAATTCACGGTAAGTGCGTGCATGAGTCGAAAGATCGTCATAAACAATGAGCGTATCTTGTCCTTTTTCCATCCAGTGTTCCGCAAAAGTGCATCCCGCAAATGGCGCGATATATTGCAAACCAGGTAACGCATTTGCCTCGGCAACAACGCAAACGGTATAACTCAATGCACCATGCTGTTTTAGCGTTTCAATCGTACTGACTACCGTTGAACGTTTTTGTCCAATCAAAACATAAACGCAAATGACGTTTTTCCCTTTTTGATTGATAACGGTATCGAGTGCAATCGAACTACGTCCTAAGCCTTCATCGCCGATGATAAGTTGACGTTGCCCTTTACCAATGGGAATAAGTGTGTCGATGATTTTGATGCCCGTATAAAGCGGTTCGTTAACAAAATCACGAGCGGTAATAGCGGGAGAATTTTTTTCTAATTTTTCGCGTCCTGAAGCATTTGGCATAGCTTGACCATCAAGCGGCATGCCAAGTGGGTCAACGATTCTCCCTAAAAAAGCATCGCCAACGGGGACACTTAGCGGATGACGGGCGTGGCGAACCGTTGTTCCTGCTATAAGTGCCGCCGTTTCATAAAGTAAAATTGCGCCGATGCGGTCACGATTTAAATCAAACACCATGCCGAGACTGCCATCTGCAAAAATAAGCACTTCTTCAATTGCCGCCGTAGATAAACCTTTAATCCACGCAATTCCGTCGCCGACTGCTACTGTCGTACCTTGTTCTTCCACACGCAATAAGGGTTCATAGCTATTTAACCAATCGGTTTGTCTATCCAATAACTCAAATGAACTATCTGAAATCGTCATAAGCTAATTCCGCAAAAGCCGTTAATTCACGCTGTAAATTAGCCTGTAATATCCACGAGCCACCAATATCAATGCGTAATCCCGCAATCAGTGCTTCATTTTGCTGATATTGAAAAACAAGCGGTATCAAAATCAGCGTCGAAAAAAAGTGTTCCAGTTGTTCTCTTAAATTAGTATCAAGAAGATACGCGCTGGCGATATTAACATGGATGGCGGGCTGATTTTTCAATGCTTGCAGGCAAGTTGTTAACGATTCGGGTTGTGTTTTTAATTGCTCCAACAACAAGTGAGCGAGTTTTACTTCTAATTCAAAACTTGACGTTTGTTTCAACAAAGTGCTGGCAAACTGCATCGCATTTTTTAAAGCGAGTTGTTGTGCGTGTTGTTGAAATTCTTGTTGCTCGCGGCTCAAACTCACTTTGTGTTTTTGTCTTTCATCCTCTAAATCATGTTGCAATTTTTCGAGTTGTGTACGCCGCTCCTCGTCAATTTCTTGAGATAACATTACCAACGCGGCTTGCTTTTCTTGCTCCCAAAGTTTTTGCCGATTTTCGTAAAACTTGCACTGTTCTTCGACCTGCTGTTGCATGGTTTTGGCTTCAGCTAACGTTTGATCAATGTATTCCTTACGCTTGGCAATGATTGCAAGCAAAGGCTTATAAAATAATCGCTGCAAAATCCAAATTAAAATCAGGAAATTAAAAATTTCCAGAATAAATGTCGAGACATCAAATTCCATCGCCATAACTATTTCACGACGTATTCGAGCAGCGGATTTTTAAACAGCACAATCAAAATAATCACCAAACAGTAAATAGCGAGTGATTCAATCATCGCTAAACCAATAAACAGCGTTCGCATGATGGATTGTTCGGATTCGGGTTGTCTGGATAACGCTTCTAACGCGCTACTAATGGCTTTACCCATCGCCATTGCAGGAATCATTACACCCAAGGCAATGCCAATAACAGCGGCAATACTTGAACAAAGAACAATTAGGGAAATATCGGTCATAAATTACTTCTGTATATGAGATTGTTGAGTTTGAATTGCGCTAGCGAGATAAATCAACGCTAGCATTCCGAAAATATAGGCTTGTACTAGGGCTTCAATAATATGCAACATCAAAATTGGAATGGGTGCTAAAAAACCCGCGACAAATAAAACCAGCATTGCCGCTGTTTCCAAACTCATAATGTTGCCAAATAGGCGAATGGCTAATGCAACAGTGCGAGTGAGTTCGCTGATAATATGAAATGGCAGCAAAATCGGACTAGGCATTAAATAATGATGCAAATACTTTTTGAGACCTTGAACTTTGATGCCAAACCAATACACCGAAAAAAATACTAACATCGCCAAAGCAGAAGTGACAGACAAATCACGGCTCGGCGAATGTAAACCAGGAACCAAGCCCACCAAATTGGCAATGGTGAGAAAAATCCATAATGTAGCAACAAATGGCATGATGGTTCGTGAATGTTCAGTTGCAACGGCTGCAATAGCTTCATCTATCATAACAACGATACCTTCCATTAACGTTTGTTGTGGTGTTGGAAACAGTTTCAAATTACGAGTCGATAACCACGCAACAACAGCTAACAGCAACATAATTCCCCACGTTGTAATGACGGAACCGTTAATATGAACGCTGTCTAAATTGAAAGAAAATGTATGTTGCATAAAATCACCTTCAATTTTTGATAAGGAAATAAACGTTGAAAGCTCCGATTGCAACGCCGCCAAATAACAAACTCAGTGTCCAACGCGATGAATATCCCGTAACAAAACTGTCTAGCCAATTGCCTAAATACGCGCCACCCACCATCGGCAAAATCATCATTAAGCCAAGTGTACCGATATAGACTGTTTGTGATAGCAACGTCGGACGATCACGTTCTGCTTGTTTGATACGTTTGATTTGCGCTTCAATTTTATCTTTCAGTTTTAATGGATTCATCATTCCCACCGTATATCGTGTTTTAAATTTCTAATTTTTTTGAGCATCGCCAATTCCATTCGTTGCAAACTTTCACGAATCGCATACATATTTTCTTGCTCTTTCAGAGCTTGTTGCTCTAACAAATGACTAATCCGATGAAAATCGGTATCGATTAAATAATACCGCGTACTGATTGTGAGCTGATTGGCTCGAAATGAAGCCAAACCACTAGGTAATGCCAAATAATGCCACGTTTTTTCATCGCTAAATCGAAAGCGCGATAAGCCAAACGATAGCACGGTCATAAAATCAGCGTGTGCAGCTTGAATACCAAAAGAACCGCTTTCATCCGCCCCCACAAACGAATAAACCTCGGTGAATTGTTGCGCTTGATTACTGGAAAATAGATTGAGTTCAAAGTTCATTACACGCCCAACATACTGCCACGCATATAACATTGCTCTTCAGATAAATGGTCATAATCCCCCGCGATAAAGGCTTCACAGTCTGTTAGCGTTTGTTCCAAAGGCACGGAAACGCCCGTTTGTTTAGTATGTTGCGCCAAAACACAGAACGGTTGAGTAAGATAGCGTTGCAATTTCCGCGCTCGTTTTACGATTTTACGATCGACATCTGACAATTCATCAATACCCAGCATGGCAATAATATCTTCTAATTCTCGATAACGTGACAAATGCTCCCGCACAGCTTCGGCGGTGTTGTAATGCCGTATGCCTAAAACGTGTTTGTCCATCAATTTACTGCTAGAGCGCAGCGGATCAACAGCAGGATAAATGCCTTTACTTGCTTGGTCTCTGGACAAAATGACGGTGGTATCTAAATGACTGAGAATGGCACTTACCGCAGGATCGGTCATGTCATCGGCGGGAACATAAACCGCTTGGACGGATGTAATCGCGCCATTTAGCGTAGAAAGTATGCGGTCTTCCAGTTCAGCAACTTCGGTGATTAGCGTAGGTTGATAGCCAACAGTGGCAGGCATTCGACCCAACAAACTGGAAATTTCACTGCCTGCTTGAACAAAACGAAAAACATTGTCCATAACGAATAAAACTTCTTTGTGTAACGTATCGCGCAAGTATTCCGCATAAGTTAGCGCAGATAAACCAATTCGAAAACGCACACCTGGTGATTCATCCATTTGACCAAATACCATCAACGTGTCCGACATTACGTCCGCGTCTTGCATTTCTCGCCATAATTCATGCGCTTCTCGAATACGTTCGCCTACGCCCGCAAATACGGATACGCCCTTATGAATTGCCGAAACAGCGTGAATAAATTCCATCACTAAAACCGTTTTGCCTACGCCTGCGCCGCCAAACAAACCTGTTTTACCGCCTTTAATGAAAGGGCATAATAAATCGATGACTTTGATGCCAGTCGGTAAGATGCCGCTAATGCCAGTCGCTTCGGATAACGGTTGCGGTTTGCTGTGAATGTTACGAAATTCGGTACTAACAAGCGGTGGCAGCCCATCAAGCGGTTCGCCAAAAATGTTGAGCAATCGCCCTAAACAGTCTTTTGAAACAGGAACACGAAGCGGCGCACCTGTATCGTAGACAGCTAAACCGCGACTCAAACCCGCGGTGCTACGCAAGGTAATGGCTCTCGCGTGATGTTCGTCTAAATGCTGATGCACTTCAAATAAATAAATCGTATCGTCAAAACACGCACACAAGGCTTGGCGGAGCGGTGGCAATACGCTGCATTCGACAGTCACGACGGGACCATGTACTTCAGTAATGATGCCAATAGATGGATACTTTTCCGACAAAGTGGCGTTATTCATAAATTCCGATATTTTGAGACTTTTGTTTATGATGTCAGTCTAGCACAAAGCGAATACTTATCGGCAAACTCGCCATTTCCATTTGATTTAATGGTAGAAAATGAAAATTACAGCACCAAAATCTAAAGACTTTATGACGGTTAAAATTCATTTGCTTGGCGATATTAAACAGGTTCGGTCGCCAAATTTTAATAATCGCCCAAATGAAAACGACATTTCGTTATTGGTGATTCATTGTATAAGTTTGCCGCCGAATCAATTTGGTGGGGATTATATTGAAGATTTATTTTGTAATCGCTTGAATCCTGACGCGCATCCGTATTTTCAAACAATTCACACTTTGGAGGTTTCAGCCCATTTATTGATTCGGCGCGACGGAGAATGCGTGCAATTTGTGCCGTTTAATCAACGCGCTTGGCACGCGGGCGTTTCAAATTTTCAGGGACGTGAAAACTGCAATGATTTTTCAATTGGGATTGAGTTGGAAGGAAGCGAAACGCTGGCTTATACCGAAGTGCAATATGAAAAATTAAATGAAGTCATTGCAGCATTATTTGAAACTTATCCCAGTTTATCGAACATTGCGGGACATTCAGACATTGCGCCCAATCGAAAAACTGACCCAGGTGCGTCGTTTGATTGGTCGAAAATTAAGCCATTTGGCGCGTAATTGCCCATAAAATATGCTCTCGAACCAACACCGAATCAAACGTTAAACGTGTATTTAAGGCATTCAAAACGATTTCATTTTTCGGCGTATTTCCTAAAGCAACAGCGATATTTCGCAACCACCGTTCATAACCAATGCGACGAATTGCAGAACCTTCCGTTTTAGTCAAAAACTCCGTTTCTGTCCATGAAAAAACCGCTAACAATTGTTGGCGGTTCAGATTGTGGCGTGGATTAAAATCGGCTTCTTGGGTTAAATTTGCAAATCGATTCCACGGGCAAATCAATTGACAGTCGTCACAACCGTAAATTCGATTGCCAATCAGCGGACGAAATTCTTCAGGAATCGCGCCATGCAATTCAATTGTTAAATATGAAACACAACGCCGCGCATCGACGTGATACGGTGCAACAATTGCCTGCGTCGGACAAACGGTTAAACAAGCATTGCATTCGCCACAATGTGCAGTCACTGGCGCGTCAATATGCAAATCCAAATCAGTGTAAATTTCACCCAAAAAAAACCACGAACCCGCTTTGCGATTGATTAAATTCGAGTGTTTGCCAATCCATCCCAAGCCTGCTTTTTCAGCAATCGCCTTTTCTAATACAGGCGCACTGTCTACAAAGGCACGATAACCAAACGCGCCGATTTCGGATTGAATTTTATCCGCAAGTTTTTGCAACCGTTGGCGCATCAGTTTGTGATAATCGCGTCCGAGCGCGTAACGGGAAACGTAAGCGGTATTTTCTGAGGCGAGAAGTTGTTTTATTTCGGCTTGATTTTCAGGCAAATAATCCAGCCGCACCGAAATAATACTTTTCGTATTTGGATGGAGCAGGGCAGGGCGGCTACGCTTTAAACCGTGTCGCGCCATGTAATCAAGTTCGCCGTGAAAATCGTTCGCCAGCCAGGTTTGCAAACGTTCTTCAGCTTGCGATAAATCGGTATTCGTGATGCCAACTTGCTGAAAGCCAAGTTCTTCACCCCAGCGTTTAATTTTTTCAGCCAAGTCATTCATCAAATTTTTACAGCGCAAAATCGGATTTTTTCACCACGTCATCTAACGCGAGCAAGGTTTCTAAAATCTGTTCCATTTCGCTGAGTTGCCACGAATTCGCGCCATCGCTGAGAGCTTTTTCAGGATTTGGATGCGTTTCCATGAATAATCCAGAAATTCCCACGGCAATTGCCGCGCGTGCTAAAACAGGGACAAATTCACGTTGACCACCTGAACTCGTGCCTTGTCCACCAGGTAATTGCACTGAATGCGTGGCATCGAAAACTACGGGGCAACCTGTGTCGCGCATCACCGCAAGTGAACGCATATCGGAAACCAAATTGTTATAACCAAACGACGCGCCACGCTCGCAAACCATAATTTGTTCGTTACCAGTCGCTTTCGCTTTGTTGACTACGTTTACCATGTCCCACGGTGCGAGAAATTGCCCTTTTTTGATATTCACAGGGATATTTTGCGCGGCAACCGCTTGAATAAAATTGGTTTGCCGACACAAAAACGCGGGTGTTTGCATCACATCAACGACTGACGCTACTTCATCAAGTGGCGTATCTTCATGAACATCGGTTAAAACAGGCACGCCGATTTGTTTTTTCACTTTTTCAAGAATTTCTAAGCCTTTTTCAACACCCAAACCGCGAAAACTCTCGTGTGATGAGCGATTTGCTTTGTCGAAAGATGATTTGTAAATAAACGGAATGTTTAAACGGTCGGTGAGTTCTTTCAAATAACCCGCTGTGTCTAACGCCATTTGTTCACTTTCAATCACGCACGTTCCCGCGATTAAAAAAAAGCGGTGTTCTAAACCGACTTCAAAATTACATAGTTTCATTATTTTCTCTTTTTGGAGGTTGATTATTTTTTAACGCCCGTTGCCGTTTTGCCAATGTTATCCGCAGGATTCGCGTCTTTTTCATTCGCTTTGGCTGAAACGCTTGCGCTGATACCGCCCGCTTTTTTCAAATTCACAGTCATGGTTTTGGTCGCGCTTGCACCAGCCGCCAAATTGCCCACATTACAAACAACGCTTAATCCACTGCTTTGTAATTCACAACCGCTTGAGGCGGTCGAATAACTCATAAAACGCGGCGCAATGAAAAACGTCACTTTCGCGCCCGTTGCAGTCGCGCTGCCTTTGTTTGTAATCGTTGCGGTATAAGTTAAATCACCGCCTTTTTTTGCGGGGTTTGGATTTGCAGTTAATGTTGAAACTAAATCAACCGTTGTTATTGGAATTGAAGGAATAAAGGATAAAAACTGTTCTCCGCGAACAAGACGGACTGCGTAGTTAATGCGCTTGTAGCCGCTACTGTTGTCGTGAACGCCACTGAAATTCACAATCCATGCGTCGCTCGTGCCACCAGCATTGACCGAAGCCGACCAAAAATGACTGCTAGGCGTATTGGGAAACACTGATAGATTGATAGCTGGGTTGTAGTCCTTATATTCAACAATGGTGTTGAGTTCGTTAATCGTTGGTAATCGCCAATTATCGTAATCGGCTAAATCGCTAGTTTGCGTGGTTGCGTCGTACCAATTCATGATAGATGCCGAACCTGTGCAGATTGTGCCGTTCCAAGTTTGCCCAATCGAACAACGTTGCCACATCAAACCTGTTTTTTTATGCGTCACAGTGCCGTCTTTGTTATCGATAAAATCGGCAGTGGGAGTATTTAAAGGGTCAAATGAACAAAAATGTCCCCCACGCACAAGGCGGACTGCGTAGTTAGTACGCTTGTAGCCGATTTTGTCGTAACCGCTACCGAAGTCCACAAGCCATGCGTAGTCTGTGTTATTAGCATAGACCGAAGCCGACCAAAAATGAGTATTAGTGGCAATATTTGGAAAAATGGTGCTGTTGATAGCGGGATTGAATTTGCCATATTCAGTGATGGAATCAAGTTCATCTTGACGCGGCAAACGCCAATCATCGCAGGTTTTGCCTGTGGAGTAGCTTGCCATTGCATCATCCCAAGTCATGGTTGACATTGTGCCATCGCAGGTTGATGTTGTGGCATTCCATGTTTGCCCGACCGCGCAACGTTGCCACATTAAGCCTGTTTTTTTGTGCAAAACCGTGCCGTCGCCGTTGTCGGTAAAATCTTCGGTAGGCGTGTCGAGTGGTAAATCTGCGGCAAAAGCAGTGGTTGCGAATGCAAGAAGTAGGAGGGGGAGGAGTTTTGTTTTCATTTTTCAGCTCTCAACGTGTTCTAAATTTTCAATTTCTGTTCCCGTTAAGCCTGTAAATTTTGCGATGGTTTCCAAATCCAAGCCGTTAGCAAGCATATTTTCAACAATAGCTAATGCTTTCGCTTGCCCGCCCTCATCAAATCGCTTTTTCTTGGCTTCTTCAAAATTGTATTCTTCGATCATCCAATACTTTTCTTCGTCAGATACTAAATTTTTGGCTATGGAATCAATTACCGTTTGAAGCTCTGGACGCGGATAATGTGTTTCGTCGATTTGCTCACTCAAACTTTCGTTAATCACGCTCAACCAATCTCGATATATTTCGGGCGTGTTTTCATCGACATATTTCACGGCAAGATAAATTACTTTGTGTTTAATCACGCCTAAGGATTTTCCGTAACGGTCTTTCGGGTCAAAATCAATCACCGCCACATCGGTTTTGTGTTTATCAGCAGACGTTAAAACGACAATCGTATAAACCGTTAAATCGGGTTTGTAATTACGGTAATTCGCTGCCTGCTCAAGCAAAGCGACGCAATGATAATGCAAAAAACGGTCGTAATAATCACTGCCGTTTTGATGTTGACAACGAACAATCACCCGATTTTTCAAATCTTCGGCATACAAATCAAATTCGACTCTGATGTTACCAATTTTTTGGTCAAACGACTTTTCTGTTTCGACTTTGTCAATGTCCAATTCAACGCCCGTTATATCTTTCACAAACGCTTTGAAAACATCGATTTGCGAAAAGGCTTTTTTGAAAATTACGCCGTATTGTAGCGAGGCCACTTCTTTCATCGTTTATTCTCAAATGCCGCCTGTACAAAACCACTAAATAACGGATGTCCACGACGCGGCGTTGAGGTAAATTCGGGATGGAATTGGCAAGCAATAAACCAAGGATGATCGGGAATTTCGATAACTTCCACTAAACGACCGTCAATCGATTTACCTGAAAAACGCATTCCGCCTGCTTCTAATTTCTCAATGTACTGATTGTTAAATTCGTAACGATGACGATGACGCTCCGTAATCACGTCTTTTTGATAAACCGAAAACGCCAGTGTGTCTTGCAACAAACGGCATTGCTGACTGCCTAAACGCATTGTGCCGCCTAAATCTGAATTTTCGTCGCGCGTTTGAACATTGCCACAATCGCCCATCCATTCCGTAATCAAACCAATCACAGGATGTGGTGAATTTGGTAAGAATTCGGTGCTGTGTGCGCCTTCTAAATTCGCCACATTTCGAGCAAATTCAATAACCGCTGTTTGCATTCCTAAACAAAT